>JBJEYY010000156.1:0-1856 GCA_051887095.1 Faecousia sp.
CGCCAGTGTGCGCACTGGCTCGCAATGACAGCGTTTATTCGACAAACACCAATTTGTCCGCTTGCTGCCGGAAAGCAGGAATAATATTTAGGAGGCAGAAAAAATGGGTTGGATTCTTTTGGTACTGATCGTCATCGCGTTTGTGATCGTCATCTCGAACATTTCCGTGGTTCAGCAGTCCCGGGCCTACGTCATCGAGCGGCTGGGCGCGTTCCACAGCGTATGGGGTGTGGGCATGCACTTCAAGATCCCCTTCCTGGACCGGATCGCCCGGAAGGTGAGCCTGAAGGAGCAGGTGCTGGACTACCCGCCCCAGCCCGTCATCACCAAGGACAATGTTACCATGCAGATTGACACCGTGGTCTATTTCCAGATCACCGACCCCAAGCTCTACTGCTACGGCGTGGAGCAGCCCATGATGGCCATGGAGACCCTGACGGCCACTACCCTGCGGAACATCATCGGCGACCTGGAGCTGGACCAGACCCTGACCAGCCGGGACGTGGTGAACACCAAGATGCGTGCCATCCTGGACGAGGCCACCGACCCCTGGGGTATCAAGGTCAACCGGGTGGAGCTGAAGAACATTCTGCCTCCTGCGGACATCCAGAACTCCATGGAGAAGCAGATGAAGGCCGAGCGTGACCGCCGCCAGTCCATTCTCCAGGCCGAGGGCCAGAAGAAGTCCGCCATCCTGATCGCCGAGGGCGAGCGGGAATCCGCCATCCTCCGGGCCGACGCGGACAAGCAGGCCGCCATCCTGAAGGCCGAGGCCGAGAAGCAGGCTGCCATCTTAAGGGCCGACGGCGAGGCCCAGGCCATTCTGGCCGTCCAGAAGGCCCTGGCCGATTCCCTGGAGCTGCTGAATGAGAAGGCCCCCAACGACCAGGTCATCAAGCTGAAGGCCATCGAGGCCATGAAGGCCGTTGCCGACGGCAAGGCTACCAAGCTGATTATCCCCAGCGAAATGCAGGGGCTGGTAGGTCTCGCCAGCGGCCTCGCCGAGAGCGTTAAGAAGGATTGATATTGCAGCACCCCCGGCTTTTCCAGCCGGGGGTGAACCATTCCCCGGCACCCGCGGGGAAGAACGATAAATTGGTGTTTGAAAGTGTGCGCCCCAAATTTTCTGTCATTGCGAACCAGTCCGCAGACTGGTGTGGCAATCCCCCGGTTGAATGGAACCAGGTAACGATTACCACCAAAAATCGCTACGTTTTCCCACTCTATGGGGCAATTTTCGATACATTTTCCCTCTAACCGGGGGATTGCCACACCAGTGTGCGGACTGGTTCGCAATAACAGCAAAAAACGTACAAACACCAATTTATCGCTTAATTCTCCCGCCCGGCCAGCGTTTTCTCGGCCCGGTGGTAGATGGCCTGGGCCCCGGCGGAGACGGGGATCCACAGAAGGGAGTACATCGGGCAGATCTGGCCCAGGAAATTCCCGAACCGGTCCCGGTAGTCCCACACCGCGTAGCCCCGGTTCACCAGAAGCCCCGCGGCCAGCTCTACCATGGTGATGATCCCGGCCCCAAGGACGGCCCGGAGGGGCAAAGGAATTCTCCGGTCCAGCCGCCCCAGCAGCAGAAAGCACACCCCGCCTGCCAGGAACATGCTGAAGTGGCTCCGGCCCCGCCACGCAAGCTCCAGTCCCACATACCCCGTGCCCCCCAGGACGAAGAGGGCGCAATTTTTCTTCCAATTCAAGCGAAATCACCTCCCGGAGAGTATTGCCAAAAAATCCTGAAAAAAACCGAAGGAATCTCTTGACAAACCGGGCTTCCTTGGATATAATGACTAAGCTGATTTCGGCGGTGCCGGAATCCTTTGACCACACATGGCGGCATAACTCAG
>JBJEYY010000157.1:0-1853 GCA_051887095.1 Faecousia sp.
CGGACCGCTAAACAACATTTTACCGAACAGCTGAGTAAAGCCGATAAGCACATTTTTATTTGGTTGATGAGGTTATTCTGGCGCGGCTTCCTGGGGCGCGGGCAGGGAAGTGGAAATGTAGACCATGGTAAGCAGGGTGAACACATAGGCTTGGACAAATCCGGAGAAGAGGTCAAAGTAACAGCTGAGCACGGCGGGAATGCCGTAGGCCAGAACGGGAACGCCGGAGAGAATTCCGAGGGCTTCCAGCAGACCGAACACGCCCAGTACGGCGCATACGATACCAAAGAAAACCTTGGCCTTGCCGGAGGTACGCTTCCTCCAGAGGATCAGCCCCGCCCCGGCGAGGAGCAACACTGCGGAAACAATCCAGCCGCTTGCCGTAATCAGGTTCAGCACCGCGGCAGAGGCCATACTGAGGGAGGTGTAGATCAGGGTGGTGATGACACCGCCGCCGGCGATGTTGCCGAAGTGACGGAAGGCCATGGAAATGGGCTGGGCAATCTCGGAGATTACGTTCATGGGGGTCATGACCACGATGGGCTCGGTGAAGCCCTTCAGCCAGCCGAGAAAGCCGTTATTCTTAATGTTGTTGTACCAGATGATGGCGGTGACCATCAGGGCCCATACCAGGGTGCAGCTGAGGTCCGCCGTGGAGGATCGGAGAAAGCCGGTCAGACCAATGAAGGAGCCACAGATGGAGCTTAAGAAAATGGTGGCGATGAAGGGAGTCCAGTGGGCGTTATGGGCGCCCATGGTTTCCACCACCATGTTATGGAGCATCATGACGCCCTTTTCCACCATGACCTGCAGGCCGTCAGGCCGCTTCGTCAGGCGTTTGCCCAGCAGAATGCAGGCGGTGCACAGGAAGATGGTGACGATCAGGTGGGAAACGGTGGTCTGGGTAATGGGAATGCCGCCGAAGATGGGAATGGTGAAATAGATAAACGCGCCGTCAACACTCATATTCATGATGGATTGGCTCCTTTCTTTCTGAAAAACTCGGCAACCGTCAATGTGGGCCGGACAAACACCAGGGGGAGCACCAGGGCAATTAGGTTGAACACCCCGCTTTTGGCACAGGCGAACAGGATGACAAACAGGACCAGTAGCCGCAGAATGTAGGAGTTGCGCACCAGCAGGGTGCCGCCCTTCACATCCTGGGATTCCGCCTTGTCCGCGGCCAGGCAGGTGCCCACGGCCATAAAGAAGAAGTTGCCGACGCTTAAGGCCGCTCCGGCAAGACCGCCCCAGAGCACGCTGAGGCTGAATTTGCCCAGCAGAACAAAGACGAGCACCATCACGGCGGTGCAGACAGCCACGCCGATGGCAACGATTCCGGTTTCGCGGTATACGATTTTACGGGATTCCATAGTGTTCCTCCGGGTCAGGTATGTTCGTTGAAGGAAATGGGCGGAGGATCCTTTTTCTTCCGGTCCCGGGACATCTGTTCCATGGCCCGCAGGGACTGCCGGAAGCCGCTGATGGCAGAGAAGAGCCCCAAAAGAAGTCCCACCCAGACAATCCAGGTTCCCCAGCCCCGGCTGCGGTGAAGCCATACGGCTCCGCCCAGGAAAACTGCCAGGGGCACCGCCACGGAAAGACCCAGCTGGGTCAGCCAGATCAGGAGATTTCCGTCTTTCATTGCGCATGCACCCCTTTTCCTGTATCCAATTCATTATACCCCAGAAAGGGAAAAGATTCAAGAAATTTCTGGCAGATAATTGTAAACGATTTGAAAATATGAGGAAAAATCATTTTGCGCGGACAGGCATCATGGGGTGAGGAGATAAATTGCTGTTTACAACACACGTTTCAAATCTCCTGTCATTCCGAGCCAGTGCGCACACTGG
>JBJEYY010000158.1:0-1834 GCA_051887095.1 Faecousia sp.
GCGGGAGCGGCCTCCGTTGTTTCCGGAGCGGCAGTTTCGGGGGCGGCAGTTGTCTGTACCTCCGCGACGGTCTGGGGAGCGGTTTCCGTGCCCTTTGCGCCACAGGCGCAGAGCGTCAGCGCCATGGTCAGTGCCAGCACAAGGGCGATCAGCTTTTTCATTCTCATTTCCGATTTCCTCCTAAGATCACTTTTTGATTTTCTATCTCAACAATTCTGACATCAATGTCAAAAATGTCTTTGATCACGTCTTCCCGGATGATCTCTTTTCCTCCGGCGTATTTTACTACGCCGTTTTTCAGGAAAAAGAACTTATCTCCAAAGTACATGGCCTGGTTCAGGTCATGCAGGGAGCTTAAAATGGCGATATTCTTTTCTTTCGCCAGCTTTTTGGCTTCGTCGATAATGAGCTGCTCGTTGGCAATGTCTAAGTTCCCCGTGGGCTCGTCAAACACCATCAGCTTCGGCTCCTGGGCCATGGCCCGGGCAATGGCGATCTTCTGCCGCTCGCCGCCGGACAGCTCCTCCACATTCCGCTGGGCAAAGGCTTCCAGGTGCATGTCCGCCATGATCTTCTCCGCGGCAAGGTAGTCGTCCTGGCTGGCCTTCAAACCGAAGTAGGATACCCGTCCCATCAGAATGGAATCAAATACGCTGAGGGCGCCGAAATGGATATCCTGGGGGACATAGGCAATGCGCCTGGCCCGCTCCCGACGGGGCATTTTCAGCAGATCCTCCCCGTCGAACTGTATGCTTCCGCCGGAGGGGGACAGGATTCCCAAAATATTTTTGAAGCAGGTGGTCTTGCCGGAGCCGTTTTTTCCCAGCAGAATTCCGATTTCGCCCTGATTCAGCTCCAGATTGACCCCGTTCAGCACAGGAGCGCCCTGCCGACTGTACCGGAAGGTCAGATTTTCCACACTCAGCATCGGCGGTTCTCCTTCCTGGAAAAAATGATGACCATAAAGAACGGGGCCCCCAGCAGGGAGGTAATCGCGCCCACCGGCAATGCCGAACCGCCGCCCATGCTCCGGGACAGGGTATCCGCGAACAGCAGCAGCAGGCTGCCACTAAGCGCAGAGGCGGGAATGGAAACCCGGTGATCCTGCCCCAGCAGTTTCTTCGTCACATGGGGGCAGATGATTCCCACGAAGCCGATGACCCCCAGGAAGGAAACGCACACCGCCGTAATCACGGAGGCCAGCAGCAGCGACGCAAACCGCAGCGCTTCCACATGGATGCCCATGGTTTTGGCTGTGGCCTCGCCGCTGAGCAGGGCATTGAACCGCCAGGACATCAGCAGGAAAAAGAGGAAGCCAAGGGCAACCACAGTAAACATGATGGCGTCGGTGCGGTAGGTGGCACGGCCCAGGTCGCCGAAATTCCAGACCACCGCGGCTGAGATGCCCACATCCGTGGCGAAAAACTGCAAAATCGTGGTAGCCGCCGACCAGACAGAGCCGATAGCCATGCCCGCCAGCACCACCACATTGGGAGAAAAGGAGCGGAGGGTACATAGGCCCAGAATCATCAGGATGGATAATGTAGAGAACACAAAGGCCATCATGCTGGTGGCATAGGGGTTGGCCCCCACCGCGTAGTTGCTCAGGTTATTCCCCGTGGACAGGTAGCCCCCCGCAAAGGCAATGATGGACAGGTTCGCCCCAAATACCGCCGCGTTGGAGACACCCAGAGTAGACGGAGACGCCATGGGATTGTTCAGCGTGGTCTGCATGATAAGGCCGGAAATGGCCAGTCCCGCCCCGGCAATGATCGCCGCCAGCACCCGGGGAATCCGAATGTTCCAGATGATCCGGATATTGGCAGCGCTTCCC
>JBJEYY010000159.1:0-10126 GCA_051887095.1 Faecousia sp.
GCGGACCGCTAAACAACATTTTACCGAGCAGCTGAGTAAAGCCGATAAGCACAAATAAAAATATTAGGAGGAACAAAATGAAAAAACTTCTGGCTATGATCCTCGCAGCCGTTATGGTGCTGTCCATGGCTGCATGCGGTGCCAAGAGCACCGCGGAAACCCCCGCCGCTGCTCCCGCGGCAACGCAGGCTCCTGCGGCAGGCGAAACTGCCAAAGCAGAAGCCACGGAAGAGCTGACTACCTTCGGCAAGCCCGCTTCTGAGGTCGGCGTTGTGCTGATCCTGAACACCCAGCGCGGCGACCACGCCATCTGCGACCTGTCCTACGAGGGACTGATGGATGTTGCTGAGAAGTACGGCTGCAAAACGGCTGTGGTGGAGCTTCAGGGCGATCCCACCCTGCAGGTTCCCACCATGCAGGAGTATGCCGAGGACCCCGACTTTGACCTGATCGTCTGCGGCACCAGCAACCTGAAGGAAGCTGCCCAGACGGTGGCGCAGGAGTACCCCGAGCAGAAGTTCATCCTGTATGATGCAAAGGACGAGCTGGCGCTGCCCAACGTCTACTCCATGGACCATGCGCAGAATGAAGGCGCTTACCTGGCGGGCGTGGCGGCTGCCCTGCTGACCACCTCCGACGCACCGCTTGCCAATGCGGACAAGACCGTCGGCTTTGTGGGCGGCGGCGAGAACACCGCGCTGGATGATTACCTCATCGGCTACATTCAGGGCGTGCACTCCGTTGACGAGGACATCAACATTCTGGTTTCCTGGATTGGCGACTTCAAGGACACCGCCAAGGGCAAGGAGCTGGCAATCGCCCAGGCAAACCAGGGCGCTGACGTCATCTTCTCCGTGGCCGGCGGCGCCGGTCTGGGCATCCTGGCAGGCTGCGCTGAGTCCAATGTCTATGCCGTGGGCGTTGACTCCGACCAGTACACCGTTCTGACCGAGGCAGGCGACACCGAGATCGCTGCCAACATCTGCACCTCCATGTATAAGAAGGCCAACGTCACCGTCAGCACTCTGGTGGGCATGGCGATGGACGGCACCCTGGACTGGGGCGGCTACATCAAGTGGGGCCTTTCCATGGGCGTGGTTGGTCTGGCTACCGACAACGACAACTACAAGACCATCTTCACCCAGGACATGCAGGCAAAGATTGCCCAGGTTCAGGAAGATGCTGTTGCCGGCAAGCTGGAAATCAAGTCCGCCATCGGCATGGAGAATGACGAGCTGCAGGCAATTCTGGCCACTGCTTCCAAGTGATCTCTCTGCGGGTATTCCCCAAAACCACAATACTGCGGATTGCTTCGCGTCCGACGGGGCACCTTTTCAAAAGGTGCCCCGCTTTGGAGCTGAGAATCACAGGCAGAGCTCAGACCGCGGCAGCGGCGCGGCATGATCTGTGCCTTTGATGAATACTGCGAACACAAATGAGGAGGACAAACATGGAGACGAACGTTCTTGTAATGGAGAATATTCGCAAGGTATATTCCAATGGCTTCATCGCCAATAAAAATGTGAATCTGTCCGTGAACAAGGGCGAGATTCACGCCCTTGTGGGAGAGAACGGAGCGGGCAAGAGTACGCTGATGAAGGTTCTCTTCGGTGTGGAAAAGCCCGAGGAGGGTCACATCTACCTTCGGGGGAAGGAAGTACATATTGACAACCCCAACATGGCGATTCAGCTCGGAATCGGCATGGTCTACCAGCATTTCATGCTGGTTCCCAGTCTGACCGTTGCGGAGAATCTGGTGATCGGCATGGAGCCGCGAAAAAGCCGGCTTTTCTTTGATATGGACAAGGCGGTGGAGATGGTCCGGGAGGTTGCCCGGAAGTATAACTTTGATATTGACCCTCTGGCAAGAATTCAGGACCTGTCCGTGGGACAGAAGCAGAAGGTGGAAATTCTGAAGGTGCTGATCCGGGGCGCGGAGATCATCATTCTGGACGAGCCCACGGCAGTGCTGACGCCTCAGGAAACCAGAGAGCTGTTTGCGGAACTGAAGGAGCTGAAGAAGCAGGGACATACGGTGATTTTCATTTCCCACAAGCTCAACGAGGTTACAGAGCTGTGCGACCGGGTCACCGTCATGCGCGCGGGAAGAACCACCGGCGTGCGGAATATTTCCGAGGTCACCCAGCAGGACATTTCCAGAATGATGGTTGGCAGAGACGTGATTCTGACCATTGACAAGCAAGCGCCCAAAACCGGCGGCGATGTGCTCCGGGTCAGCCACGTGACGAAGCGCCTGACGGAGGAGAAGAAGATTCTGGATGATGTCAGCTTCCGGGTCAGAAGCGGAGAAATCCTCGGCGTTGCCGGTGTGGAAGGCAACGGTCAGAAAGAGCTCAGCGAAATCATCACGGGGCTGGACCGCCAGTACGAAGGCAGCGTCATCATCGGCGCCGGAGGCATCAACGTCATGGACTGCTCGGTCCGCCAGATCCGGGAGGCAGGCGTGGCGCATATCTCCGAGGACCGGATGACCTACGGCATTGTGGGAGACGGCAGCATTTCCGACAACATCATCTCCGACAGGTACTACAAGCCGGAATTCCAGAAGGGCATCCTGCTGGACAAGAAGAAAATCAACGACCTGTCTGACGAGCTGATTGAAGAGTTTGCCATCAAGTGCGATAACCGGGAGCAGCCCATCCGGATGCTGTCCGGCGGTAATATGCAGAAGGTGGTCACCGCCCGGGAATTCACAACCAACGCCTCTCTGATCATCGCCAACCAGCCCACCCGGGGCATCGACATCGGCGCCAGCGACTTTATCCGCCGCCGTCTGGTGAAGCTGCGCAGTGAGGGCGCCGGCGTTCTGCTGATCAGCGCGGACCTGAACGAGGTTATGGAGGTCAGCGACAGCCTGATTGTCATGCACAACGGCAGAATCGTCGCCTATTTCCCGGATGCCAAGACCATTACGGAGGACGAGCTGGGTGAATACATGCTGGGCGTCAAAGAGATGAAAGAAGAAGAAATCAAGGAGGTTGCCGGAAATGAATGCTAAACGAATTCGCACGCCGAAGGAAATTGAGCGAATTTTCAGTATTCTTCGGGTTATATTGGCGGTTGCCATTGCGCTGCTGTTTGCGTTCGTGGTGATTTATTACGTCAGCAGCGATCCGGCGAAGGCGATCCGCAGCTTTGCCATCGGACCTCTGACCACCAAGCGCCGCTTCGGGGAAACCATCAGCAAAATGATTCCGCTGCTGTTCACCGGCGCAGCCGTCTGCTTCATCTTCTCCACCAACGAGACCAACATGGCGGTGGAGGGCGGCTTCACCGTCGGCGCGCTGGGCGCCACCATTGCCGCCTGCTACTTTAACATCCCCAACGCGCCGCTGCACATTGCCACCTGCCTGCTGCTGGGCGGACTGTTCGGCATGATTGCCTGCTTTGTGCCGGTGTTTATGCTGGTCAAGTACAATTCCAAGCCCATCGTCAGTTCCCTGATGATGAACTATGTGTGCATGTATGTCGCAATCGGTCTGATCAATCACCCCATGCGCGACAACACCTCCGGCTACAATGCCTCCAAGATCTTTGCGCCCACATCCACCCTGCCGGTGATTGTGCAGGGAACCGCCATTCACGCGGGCCTGATTCTGGGCATTCTTGTGGTGATTTTTGCCTATCTGTACCTGTACCGCAGCAAGAGCGGCTATGAAATCCGGATTGTGGGTAAGAACCAGTCCTTTGCCACCTACAGCGGCATCCCGGTAAAGAAGGTGATGATGAAGGCCCATCTCATCGGCGGCTTCATCGGCGGCGTCGGCGGCGCCGTGGAGGTGCTGGGCATGTATAACCGCTTCCAGTACAGCGGCAACACCGGTCTGGGCTTTGACGGCATTATGATCGGCATTATGGCGGCGTTCAACCCCAAGCTGGTTCCCGTGTGCGCCTTCTTCTATGCCTATGTCAAGGAGGGTGCGGCAATTCTGGCAAGATCCTCGGACATTCCTGTGGAGCTTGTGAATATCATTCAGGCGATTATTATGATGCTGGTGGTTGCCGAGCGGTTCCTGTACCGTCAGAAGCATAAGATGATGGTCCGTGCCGCCGAGCGTCAGCTTGAAGCCAGGGGAGAAGATAAGGAGGTAATGCAGTAATGATCAGCAAGATTCTCGCGGCGATTTTCTCCGCCAGTTTTCTCTTTTCCGCGATTCGGATTACCACACCCCTTATGTTCGGCGCCATGGGCGCGCTGATCTGCAAGCGCGGCGGTGTGCTGCACATCGCCTTTGAGGCCAGCATGCTGTTTGCCGCCTTCTTTGGAATGGCAGCCAGCGCATATTCCCAGAACCTGCTGGTTGGCGTTCTCGCCGGCGTTCTCGGCAGCGTCCTGTCCATGGTTATCTATGGATATTTCACCATCAAGCTCAATGCGGCGGCGGTGCTGACGGGCATTGCCATGAATACCCTGGCAAGCGGCGGTACAGTCTTTTTGATGTACATTATGTGCGGAGAAAAGGGCACCTCCAACGCCATGCCCAGCCTGGTGGTTCCCTCCTGGGACATCCCGGTGCTGAAGGACATCCCGGTTTTGGGCGAGGCGCTGTCCGGGCACAGCATTCTGACCTACCTTGCCTTTGTGCTCCCGATTTTCGTGTACCTGCTGATTTTCAAGACCCCTCTGGGTCTGCGCATCCGCACTGTGGGAGAGAATCCCAGCGCGGCTGCCAGCGTGGGCATCAACGTAGAGAAAACTCAGTTCATCACGCTGATCATCGGCGGCATCGTCACCTCCTTTGGCGGTATTTTCATGTCCATGGGATATCTGAGCTGGTTTGCCCGGGATATGGTGGCAGGCCGCGGCTTTATGGCGATTGCCGCCCAGAACCTGGGCAACGCCTGCGTGCTGCCCACTTTCATCACCGCAATTGGCTTTGGCTTTGTCAACGCGCTGGCAGTTACCTTGCAAACGCTGAATATGCCTGCAGAAATCTTCCAGGCAATGCCCTATGTGGTCACATTGATTGGGCTTGCCGCCTATTCCAACTCCGTCCGCTCCGATAAGAAGCGCCTGGGCGGAAAACACAAGGTGCCCGAGAAAGCGTAATTTCCCTTGCATCGGACAGAGATTTTTGCCGGTTCCGGTTGCCTTTGGAGAGAATTATGCTATTATATATAGTATAATACGCTAAAATCATCCAATCATGGAAATTCTGGAAATATTTCCGTCAGATTTTAGTAGATAACCATATGGGGTGTGAGGATTATGGCATATGCCAATCAGGCATCGGCAGCGGTCTTTGAGTACATTGTAAATAACATCAGGTCCGGAAAATGGATACCGGGCATGAAAATTGAAACAGAGGAACAGCTTTGCCAGTCGCTGAATGTCAGCCGGATCGCCGTGCGGCAGGCGCTGGAAAAGCTGGATGCTCTGGGCGTTCTGAAGCGGCAGCAGGGCTCCGGCACCTATGTCAACAGCTTTGAAAATGCTTCACTGGCAGGTATGATCTACTATCCCGTCACGCAGGAGAGTTTCCTGACGGTGCTGGAGTTCCGAAGGATGTTCGATTCATGCAATGTGGAGCTGTTCATTCAGCACGCCACGGTTGAGGAGCGGGCTGCCCTGGAGAAAAATTTCCATGAAATGATCAGCAGCCGGAATGACAAGGACCAGTTTGACCTCTTCGACAATACCTTTCATCAGATGATCGCTCTGGGCACCCACAATGCGCTGATCATCCAGATTTCCAAGGTCCTGACGGAGCTGCTGGTCCGGTATCAGGCGCTGCAGTATGAAACCGCAGGTCCGGACCATGCCATCAAGTGGCACGGGATGATTCTGGACGCTATTCAGCACAACAATGTGCAGCTTGCGCATATCTGTGCCCAGACACACATTGACAATTCCATACGAAAGATAAAAGCACAAATGGGAAAGGAGTAAACAATGGGAAATCAGGTATACGATACCATCACCAGCAGGCATTTGAATTACCATCAGAAGCTCAACGCGCTGTGCGCCTGCGCGGAGAATACTCTGCCGCTGCTGGATGCAGGCGACAGCTTCCGCTATTATTATGAAAACGGCGGCATTGACGACCTGAACGAGGGGCACGCGCCCTACCGGGGACGCTATGTCATGGTGGACTTTGAGAAATTTGTACAGCAGGGCAGCAAATTCCTGAAAATCGAGCCGCCCAAAACCCTGGACGAGCTGATCTGGGCGCTGGAAATTCTGTATAACTACATTCCTTCCATTACCACAAAGCCCGTGTATCTGGGCAACCTGGACAAGCTGATTGACCCTTTCCTGACCGGAATGACCGACGAAGAAATCATTCCCCGACTGGAACGCTTCCTGGGCTACATCAACCGGGTGATTGCCAATGCTTACAGCCATGCCAATCTGGGACCGGAGGCTACCCGGGCGGGCTATCTGCTGCTGGAGTGTGAGCAGCGGCTGCAGCTGGATGTCCCGAATTTTACTTTGAAATACGATGCGGACATCACACCGGATGACTTCGCGGAAAAGGCAATTCTGTGCTCCCTGGCATGCGGCAATCCTGCCATTTGCAACCACAAGGCGCATAAGGATACCTATTCCTTTGACTACGGCATTTCCTCCTGCTATAACATTCTGCCTCTGCGGGGCGGTGCGTACACCCTAAACCGGCTGGTTCTGCCCAAGCTGGCTGCTCTGGCAAAGGACCCTGCGGATTTCCTCGGCAGGCTGCTGCCCGAGGCATGCAAGGCACTGGCGGATTACATGAATGCCAGAGTCACCTTCCTGGTGGAGGAGTCCGGTTTCTTTGAGACGGATTTCCTGGCGCAGGAGGGACTGATTGAGCGGGAGCGCTTTGTGGGGATGTACGGTGTTGCCGGACTGTGTGACTGCGTCAACAACCTGCTGGCAGACAAAGGATACCGCTATGGACACGATGCCCAGGCGGACGATCTGGCGGAGCAGATTATGACGGTTGTCTCCGACTTTGTGGCAACCTACCCTGCCAAGTATTCCGAGCTGGGCGGCGGGCACTTCCTGCTCCATGCCCAGGCGGGTCTGGCGCAGGACGTTGGGGTCACCTCCGGCGTTCGGATTGTGGTGGGGGACGAGCCTGCCAACCTGTTGGACCATCTGCGCCACAGCGCGAGATTCCACAAATTCTTCCCCACCGGCTGCAGCGACATTTTCCCCTTTGACGCGACTGCTGAGCGGAACCCCGCAGGGCTTTTGGATATCGTAAAAGGCGCTTTCTCCATCGGGGACAAATACTGCGCGTTCTACGGTGCGGACGGCGATATGGTGCGGATTACCGGCTACCTGGTGAAGAGAACCGAGCTGGAGAAATACGAAAACGGCGAAGTTGTCCTGCAGGACAACGTTATCAACGGCAGCAGCAATTACCGGTTGAACCGTCTGGCACAGCGGAAGGTCCGCTCCGTAGAGGACTGACACACTGCAGGGCATGACCGGTGGGCGCTGTCCGGCACACATAGAGAGGAATGGTCAGATTGTTGGCACCGGTGAATAAAATCCTGCCCTACAGCGTGGTGGACGGTCCGGGAAACCGGGTTTCCGTGTTCCTTCAGAAGTGCAACATTCACTGCGCTTATTGCCACAATCCGGAGACCCAGCAGCTCTGCTGCGGCTGCGGCGCATGCGTGGAGGGGTGTCCTGCCCAGGCGCTTTCCCTGCATGACGGCGCTGTGCAGTGGGACAGCGGGCTGTGCTGCGGGTGCGACCGCTGCATTCAGGTCTGCCCGCACCATGCCTCGCCCAAGGTCCGGCGGATGACGGCGCAGCAGGTTTGGGAGAAAATTCAGGAGAGCATTCCCTTCATTCGCGGCATTACCGTCAGCGGCGGGGAATGCAGCCTGTACCCGGAATTTCTGACGGAGCTGTTCACCATCGTCCGCGCCCACGGGCTGACCTGCCTGATGGACAGCAACGGCACCACGGATTTGTCCCAATACCCGGAGCTGATGGCGTGCTGTGACGGCGTGATGCTGGATGTCAAATCCTGGGATGGGGAGGTTTACCAGAAGCTGACCGGCGGAGACAATGACATTGTCAAGCAGAATCTGCTGTATCTGAGCCGGATTGGCAAGCTGGAGGAAATCCGGATTGTCAGCCTGCCGGAGCTGGTGGACGGACCGGAGGTCATCCGCGGCATTGCCGAAACCCTGGGGGAGGCGGCAGCGGCGGCGGTTCTGCTGAAGCTGATCCGGTTCCGACCCTTCGGTGTCAGAGGTCCTCTGCGGGACATGCCCCAGACCTCCATGGCGTATATGAAAACTCTGGAGACCCTGGCAAGACAAGCCGGTTTCCAAAATGTTCTGATTATCTGAAAGAGACGTGAAGTTATGGTATTCCTGAAGTGCAATTTCTTCTCCAAGACGCTGCTGAACCATGTGGATGTGGACATTCTTCTGCCATCCTGCCCGGACAATGACTGTGTCAATGCGCCGCTGGAGCGCATTTATGGGGACGCGCCCGCGTATCCGGTTTTGTATCTGCTGCATGGCGCGCTGGATGACAGAACCATGTGGGTTCGCCACACTGAAATTGAGCGCTATGCGCAGCAGGCGAATATGGCGGTGGTGATGCCCTCCGGCGGCAACTGGTTTTATACCGACGCCCGGTTCGGTCCGAAGTATTTCACCTTTGTGACGGAAGAACTGCCGATGTTTGTGGAGAAGACCTTTCCCGTGAGCCGCCGCCGGGAGGACCGCTTCATTGCCGGACCCTCCATGGGCGGCTATGGGGCAACGAAATGTGCCCTGCGGTGTCCGGAAAAGTACGCCGCCTTTGGCGATTTCTCCGGTGCCGTGGACCCGGAGAAGCTGTATCCGCAGATGGTTGCCATGGGATTTGACATTTTCCGCTACGATTTGATTTTCGGAAATGACCGTGCCGTGCCTGAAGAAAAGGAAGACGTTTACCGTCTTGCCGCGTCTCTCGCCGGGCGGTCGGAGAAGCCGGATGCCTACGTTTACTGCGGTCTGGAGGACACTGCGAATTACGAAATGAACTGGCGTCTGGCGCAGACGCTGGAAGCTTTCGGATTTCGGACAACCTTCCGGGACGGCGCGGGGAGCCACGACTGGCTCTACTGGGACCAGTGCATCCGTCATTTCCTGCATGCGGTATCTGCAGGCAGGGACTGACCCCGACAGCGCGCAATTGACAGACTGCAATGGGGCTGTAAAAAAGTCCCCCAACGCAGTAGCCAGTGCCGAATGGCACTGGCTACAAAAAGGTATAAAACAAAGCAATTTTGGAGATTGCCCTGATAAGCTGTGGTTTTAACCTGTACAAGTACCATTTGAGCAGATTAGCGAAGGTAAAAAACGTCAAAGCAGCTGGCTAAACCACTCAAAAGTCCGCCGAAGAAAAGCGATTTCTCTCCGACTGTGGTTGTTGTGTGTATTTATTGGAAAAAAGTTATCCAAAGTTATCCACTGCTTCGATATTTAAATAACAGACCCTTTCTGATTCCAGTGTGGGTATGCTTGTTTTCTTAGGGGTTATTTAGCAACCCCTGCTGACCAGGTGTGTAAGGATAGCCGCTTAGCGGCGCAAGGGGGCGCGGGTCTCCGGTGGAGACCTCAAAGCGTGAAACGCTTTGAAGCGCCGACCGAGCCAGCAGGCGAGACCAGCCCCTTGCTCGGAACATAGTGACGTAAAACAGCCCGGACATTCAGGTGTCCGGGCTGCTCGGCCTCGCAGAGCGCACATGCGGGGAATACCCGTATAGAAGTGCGCCCTTAGTAAGAACTAAGGGATTAAGGGTGCTTCTACGAGCACCTTTTTTATCCGTACCAGTTGCTTTCGTTCTTATTTTCATCACTTTTTCCTCCCAAACAAAATGACGGCATCAAAAATGGACGGTCTGCAATTTCTGCAAACCGCCCTTGGGTGATGTTATGCTGTTTGTTCTTCCGGGGGTGCCGCCGCCCCGGCATCTGACTGCGCCTGCTGCTGTGCCAGCAGTTTCTGCCGCTCCTTTTTCCGGTAGTATTTCTCCCGGTTGGCAGCTCTCTTTTTCCGCTGGGCTTCCATCTCTGCCAGTTCCTCCGGGGTCGGCTCCGGCATGGGGATGTCAAATTTACCGATGAATTTTAAGTAGATGTCGATCTCCATGGTTCTCTCCCCGTC
>JBJEYY010000160.1:0-1819 GCA_051887095.1 Faecousia sp.
GGGATTGCCACGCCAGTGTGCGCACTGGCTCGCAATGACAGCGTTTATTTGACAAGCACCAATTTGCCATTTTTGAAAAACGAAAAGCATCGGCCCGGGGCGGTTCGCTCCGGGCCGATGGTGTATACGGCGATAAATTGTCAACTTAGAATTGTCAATTGTCAATTCTACATGGACCCGTCCCGTTTCAGGACGGACAGGACGGTTTTCAGCAGGATTTTGATATCCTGCCCTAAGCTCCAGGTGCTGATGTACTGGGTATCCAGCCGCACCACTTCCTCAAAGTCCGTGATGTCGCTGCGGCCGCTGATCTGCCAGAGGCCGGTGATGCCGGGCTTGATGGCAAGCCGGGCCCGGTGGTGCAGGTCGTATTTCTCCCACTCGTCCAGCGTGGGGGGCCGGGTGCCCACCAGGGACATGTCGCCTTTGAGCACATTGAAGAACTGGGGGAACTCGTCCAGGCTGGTGGATCGGATGAATTGGCCCAGGCCGGTTTTCCGGGTGCCGTCGGGGAGAATCTTGTTTCCGATGATCCGGGGGTCAAAGTCCAGCTTGAACATCATGCCGTCGCTGATCCGGTTTTCCCGCGTCAGCTCCGCCTTCCGGGCCTCGGCGTCCATGTACATGCTGCGGAATTTGTACATTTTGAATCGTTTGCCGTTTTTGCCCACCCGGGTCTGGGCGAAGAAAATGGGACCGGGGGAGCTTATGTAGATGGCGGGCCCCAGTACCAGGCACAGCACCAGGGTAATGGCACAGCCCACGATTCCCCCCGCGATGTCCAGGCTGCGTTTCAGGAAAGCCTGGCGGGAGGTAGTGAAGTTCATGCTGTTGGTCAGCACAGTGTAGCTGCCGATCCGCTCCACAAGCTGCCTGGAGCCGGAGGAGGGAGTGGCCTTGGCCAGGTTCAGATGGACGGTGACGCCGGTGAGGCTCAGCTGGTCAATCAGATCCTTGGGGTAGGGCAGCTCCTGGGGCGGCAGGACGAACACCTCGTCCACCCACTCCCGGCAGACGTATTCCGCCGCGGTTTCCAGGGATGCCACCACCGGGATCCCGGCGATTTCCTGACCGGTGAGGTCCGTGTCCAGAATGGCCAGACCCACAATCCGGTAGCTGCCGGCGCACTCCGCCTGAACCCGCTGCACCGTTTCCCGGGCGGCGGCGCTGCCGGTGACGATGAGCAGGGTGTTGGCGTCCTTTTCGGCAAGGCCGCTGCGCAGAACCAGCTTCCACAGCAGCCGGACGGGATAGGTAATGGAAACATACAGCACGCCCATAATCAGAAACGTCCCTCTGGAATAGGCCGCGCCGGATTTAATCAAAAAGAGAAAGGCAACCCCCAGCAGAACAACCAGCATGCAGTTTTGCAGGGTGGCCAGAAACTCCTTGTAGTAGCCTCGTTTCAGGACATTTTTCAGGGTTTCGCAGAAGAACATCACCGCGATGTCCGCCAGCGACAGGAACAATCCCATGCCCCGGTACAGATCGTTGGTATAGGGGTTCCAGGAACCGTTCCAGATCAGGTAGGCCAGCACGAACGATAAGTGAAGGCACACAAGATCCAATACGATGAAGTCAAAATGCTTCAGCCAGCCTTCCGGCTTCCTCTTATACATAATTCTCTCTCTCCCTCCTCCGGTATCGCCGGAGTTTTTCTCTCTGGAGGAATAGGGGCCGCGCGAAGCCGCGGCGCGATGTCAGGTTGGGGTTCGGGGTAGGAATGGAACCAAAAGAGCGGCAAATTGGTGTTTATCGAATATATGCTGTCATTGCGAACCAGTGCGCACACTGGTGTGGCAATCCCCCGGTTGAATGG
>JBJEYY010000161.1:0-1819 GCA_051887095.1 Faecousia sp.
CCCTAAATCCTTGGGGGATTGCCACACCAGCGTGCGCGCTGGTTCGCAATGACAGTTCTATTTGAGTGCGCTAAACAACAATTTGTACGCACCCTTGCCTTAGCGCGGTCTACATGGGGTGGGCGGCCTCCAGGATGGGGAGGGTGATCTCCATGCGAAGGCCCCTGCCGGTGTTGGACGCGGTGATGGTTCCATGGTGGCGGCGGACAATCTCCCGTACGATGGAAAGGCCGATGCCTGCGCCCTGGGTGCTTTGGTGCTCTGCCCGGTAAAAACGCTCAAAGAGATGGGACAGATCCTTTTCCGGGACGCCCCCGCCGTCGTCCTCCAGGGTGCAGAAGAAGGCGGCATCGGTTTTTTCCAGACAGACCCAGACCGTTCCCCCCGGGGCGGTGTGCTCACAGGCGTTTTTCAGGAGGTTCCCGAAGGCCTCTCCCATCCATTTCCCGTCACAGCGAATCACCGCCTGACCGGAAAGCTCCAGATTCCGGCCAGGGAAGGCCGGGGTGAGGCAGCTCCACTGCTCCCCAATCAGCTCCCCCATATCCTGCTCCCGTAAGGTGAAGCTGTAGCCGTCTGCGCAGAGCCGCTCCAGGCGCAGAAGTCCCTGAATCAGGTTCTCCATCCGGGAAATCTGGGCCAGACTCGCCTCCATATGGGGCGCGGCGTCCAGCTCGGTATAGACCCGGAGGGTGGTGAGAGGCGTTTTCAGCTGGTGGGAAATGTCCGCGGTCAAGCTGCTTGTGCGGCTGCACTCCTCCTTTTGCAGTTCTCTCGCCCGAATCAGACGATCCTGTAATTCACAGATTTCATTCTGGAGCATGGCGATATCGTCCTCCCCCAGGGCCACATCCATGGGCTTTCCTCCGTGGTTCAGGAAATCCTCCGCCTCCCGGGTCAGTTGCCGGATGCGACGGTGCTCCCGCCAGCGGAGCAAGGCAAGCGTCAGGCAGGCCGCCCCCAGGCCTCCTGCCAAAAAAATCAATCCACCCATTGATAGCCAACCCCCCGGATGGTTTTGATGTGTTCACCGCCGATTTTCTCCCGAAGGCGGCTGACGTGGACGGAAAGGGTGTTGTCGTCTACAAATCTGGCATCCGCGTCCCACAGCGCGTCCAGAAGGTGGCCCCGGGTGACGATCCCGGAATGGGAGATGAGGCACTGCAAAATCTTATACTCCGTCAGGGTCAGGTTCAGGGGAACCCCCGCTTTGCTGGCCTGCATTTTTTCGGTATCCAGACGGATTCCGTTTCGGTTTTTGTCCGGGGCCGGTGTCTGCCGGTCCCGCAGCAGCACCCGAATCCGGCTCAGCAGTTCCTGAACCCGGAAGGGCTTTGTCACATAGTCGTTTCCCCCGGCGTCCAGGCCCCGAACCACATCGTATTCCTCGTCTTTCGCCGTCAGGAACAGGATCGGGGTGGAGATTCCCGCTCCCCGCCACTGCTTACAAAGACCCACTCCGTCCCCGTCCGGAAGGGAGACATCCAGCAGTACCAGCTGAACGCTGCCGTCCAGCCGTTCCCCGGCCTCCCGGAGGGAACCGGCCCGGGCCACCGCGTACCCCTCCCGGTTCAGCAATTCTTCCAGCGCGCCGCCCAAAGCGGGATCGTCCTCCACCAATAGGATTTTCATACAGATTCCTCCCAATGATATATTCGTTCCAAGCTTCCTGTCATTGCGAACCAGTCCTCAGACTGGTGTGGAAATCCCCTTACTTAGAGGGGAAATGTACCGAAAAGTGCCCCGGAAAACGGAGATTGTCACGGTTTTTGGTGGTAATCGTTACCTGGTTCCATTCAACCGGGGGATTGCCACGCCA
>JBJEYY010000162.1:0-10052 GCA_051887095.1 Faecousia sp.
TCTTCCGGGCACTTTTCGGTACATTTCCCCTCTAACCGGGGGATTGCCACACCAGGCTGCGGCCTGGTTCGCAATGACAGAAAACTTGTGGCGCACTCCGGCAAACGCCAATTTGTCGAACCGGTCCGACCTGTTTTTGAATCATCCCGTAGGGATACCATAATTGTCAATTCTTTACGATTTCCCTGGTTTCGGCGGCGTTGCGGAGGATTTCGGCCTTCAGCGCTTCCAGATCGGGGAATTTCCGCTCCGGGCGTAAAAAGCGCAGGAATTCCAGGCGGATTTCCCGGCCGTACAGATCCCCGTCGTAGTCCAGAATCCAGGGCTCCACGGTGACGCCGTGGCCTTCCACGGTGGGGCGGGTGCCGATGTTCGTCACGGCGGCGTAGGCGCTCCCCTCCAGCCACACCCGGCAGGCGTAGACCCCGTGCCGGGGCTGGGCCAGGCCTTCCGGCAGGGCCAGGTTGGCCGTGGGAATCCCCAGCCGGCGGCCCAGCTGGTGGCCCCGGATCACGGTGCCCGTGAGGATGTGGGGGTGGCCCAGAAATTCCGCCGCCTGCTCCACGTCTCCCTGCTCCAGAAGCTCCCGAATGTGGGTGGAGGAAATCCGCTGCCCCCGGCACAGCTGCTCCGGCACAATGCCCCAGGGCAGGCCCTGCTCCCGGCAGTAGCGTGACAGCAGTTCGGCAGTGCCCGCTCCCCGGGAGCCGAAACGGAAATCCTCGCCGCAGACAAATCCGGCTGCGTCGTATTGCTCCCGGAGCATATCCAAAAAGAAATCCCAGGCCATGGCCTGCATCTCCCGGTCAAAGGGCAGCTCCACCACCCGGTTCACGCCGCCGATTTCCTGCAGCAGCCGCTTCCGATCCTGGGCCGTGTTGATGAGCCCCGGGGTGATGCCCAGCACCAGGGTGTCCGGGTGGCCCAGGAAGGTCACAGCCCCCGGTTCCAGGGGGGCTTCGGCCAGTTCCCGGCAGCGGCGCAGCAGCGCCGCGTGGCCCTGGTGTACCCCGTCAAAGAAGCCCAGGGCATAGATATATTTCTTCATCCTTGCGAAACCTCGAAAAAGCTTTTGATTGTTGACATAACACCGTTCTCCACCTTGGCCAGCATGAGAAATTCCCCGCTCTGGCTGTAGGCACGGTAGGTTCCCTCCGCCAGCCGGAGGGAAAAGGCATTGCCGCAGCGGCAGCGCTTTTCCTGATTGGGCGTGAGAGTCACGGCGGGGTAACTGCGGAACATGGTGTCCACCTCCCGCAGGAACAGGCCAGGGTTTTCGGCTTCCAGCAGTTTTTCCAGAGGCACGGCCTCGTCGATGGTATACTCCCCGGCGGAGGTGCGGCGCAAGGCCTCCATGCATCCGCCGCAGCCCAGGGCAAAGCCAATGTCCTTGCACAAGGTTCGGATGTAAGTGCCCTTGGAGCAGCGGACCCGGAGCCGGGCAGTTTCCCCGGTGAATTCCAGCAGGGTCAGCTCATGGATGGTAATGGGCCGGGGGGCCCGCTCCACCTCCTTGCCCTTCCGGGCCAGGTCGCAGAGCTTCTGCCCGTTTACCTTCAGGGCGGAGTACATGGGGGGGATTTGCAGAATCTCCCCCCGGAAGGTTTCCAGCGCCGCTTCCAGGGACTCCCGGGTGACGGTTACCTCCCGGCGCTCCAGCACCGTACCGGTAATGTCCTCGGTGTCCGTGGTGATTCCAAGGCGCAGGGAGGCCTCATAAGTCTTCTCGGCGTGCTCAAAAAATTCCACCCCCCGGGTGGCCCGGCCCACGAACACCGGCAGCACCCCGGTGGCCATGGGATCCAGCGTCCCCCCGTGGCCGATCCGCCGGGTCTGGAACACCCGCCGTAAGCGGGCGGTCACATCCTGGCTGGTCCACCCGGCGGGCTTGTCCACAATCACGATCCCATTCATGGGCATTCTCCTTTCTCTGGCTGCGCTGACAGGAAAATTGTTGTTTGGCGGGCAGGGCCCGCAGCCAATGCGTCACGAACCCTGGCAATCGTCGTACATCCTTAGGGTCCCTCGACCGGAACTACTCAGATAAATTGGTGTTTGCCGCACGAAAAAAGAACTGTCATTGCGAACCAGTGCGCACACTGGTGTGGCAATCCCCCGGATGAAAGGAACTATGTAACGATTACCACCAAAGATAACAACGGCACCCACTTTTACGGGTACTTTTCGTTCCGTTCCCCCTCTAACCGGGGGATTGCGAACCAGTGTGCGCACTGGTTCGCAATGACAGGTAATTGGGGACGCAGCCCGACAAACACCAATTTGCCGCACTGCTGCGTGAGCACGGCAAGCACATTGTCAACGATCCATTGTCAACTGCTCCAGCGCCGCTTCTACCTGCTTGGCGGCTTCTGCCAGGGGCAGGTTGATATTGGCGCCTGCGGCGCCCTTGTGGCCGCCGCCGCCGAATTGGGTAGTGATCCGGGTGGCGTCGTAGCCGGGGACCGCCCGGACGGAGAGCTTGGCCTCGCCGGACGCGGTTTCCCGCAGGGTTGCGGCCATCCGCACCCCGGCAACGGTCCGGGGGAAGTTGGAGATATTGTCCATATCATCCTCATCCACGCCCAGCTGGGTTTCCACCTGTCTGGGAATCACCACGAGGGCCAGCGTCCCCGCTTTCAGCAGCTTCATATGCTCCACAATCCAGCCCTGGATGCGGAGCCTGCCCAGGGTGTTGGTTTCGAACAGCTCCTGATTCAGGTCATACAGGGCTGCCCCCGCCCGGGCGCATTTGGCCGCCGTGGCAAAGGTGTGCTCCGTGGTGTTGGCAAACCGGAAGCAGCCCGTGTCCGTGGAGAGGCCCACGTACACCGCTTCGGCCAGCCGTTTGTCCATGGGAGCCCCCAGGATTTCCAGTAGGTCCCACACCAGCTCCGCGCAGGAGGCGCTGTCCGGGTCCACGATCTCCCGGGGGGTGAAGGAGGTGGCGCTGCCGTGGTGGTCGATGCGAAGGGCCACCCGGTCCAGAAGAGGCGTGAAGGAATTCGGCAGCATCCCAGGGGAGGCCACGTCCACGCTGATCAGGGTATCCCCCTCCTCCGCTTCCGGCTTGGTCAGCCCCTGATGGAGGAAGGAAAACCTGGGGGTGATCTCCGGGTTTTTGAGAATGTGGCAGACTTTACCCAGGCTCCGCAGTCCCAGACACAGCGCCGCGGCGCTGCCCAGGGTGTCCCCGTCCGGACGGCGGTGGGTCAGCAGCAGAAAATGATCCGACTGGGCGAGAAATTCCGCCGCCTCAGTCCTGGTCAGCTTCGTCATCCCGGTTTACCTCCAGAGAATTGATGAGCTTCAGCATTTTCGCGCCATACTGGATGGAATCGTCCTGCTCCCAGACGATTTCCGAGGCGTAGCGCAGCTGCAGCTTCCGGGCCAGCTCCCGGCGGAGATACCCTCCGGCGGATTTAAGGCCCGCCAGGGCTTCCTTTGCCTTTTCCTCCGGCAGGAAGCTGACATAAACCTTGGTATAGCGAAGATCCGGGGTGGTTTCCACCCGGGTGATGGAGATCATGGTGTCCTGAACCCGGGGGTCCTTCACCGTGCGAAGAAGACTGGACAGCTCCTTCTGAATCTCCTCGTTGATCCTGTGAATGCGATTGGATGCCATATAGATCGGTCCTTTCCTAAGAACTGGGTTGTGTGAGAGTGGACAGTTGACAGTGGACAGTTATGGTATCACTTCGCGATAAAAAAATACAGTCAAAACATTCAATATATCCCGTATACACGAAGAATCTCCCGGTTTTGGGGAGAAATATTTGAATTGTCCCGAAGGGACTCCTTAACTGTCCACTTTCCACTGTCAACTGTCAACTACAATTCCCCGGCTGCGCCGCGTGCGCGGTGCGGCCGGGGAATTGGTGTTCAGCGTTTGACTTCCTGCATGGTGAAGCACTCGAAGATATCGCCTTCCTTGATGTCGTTGTACTTGGCGATGCTCATGCCGCATTCGTAGCCCGCGGCCACTTCCTTGACCGCGTCCTTGAACCGCTGCAGAGAGCCGATCTCGCCCTCGTGGATGACGATGTTGTCCCGCAGCACCCGGACCTGAGCGTCCCGGGTGACCTTGCCGTCCTTGACCATACAACCGGCGATGGTGCCCACACTGCTTACCTTGTAGGTCATACGGACCTCGGCGTGGCCGATGACCACTTCCTCGTACTTGGGAGCCAGCATGCCCTTCATGGCGGCCTCGATCTCGTCGATGGCGTCGTAGATGACCCGGTAGAACCGCATATCCACGCCCAGGCGCTGACCGTTGGCAGCGGCGGCGGAGTCGGGCCGGACGTTGAAGCCCACGATGATGGCCCCGGCGGTGGAGGCCAGCAGAATGTCAGACTCGTTGATGGCGCCCACGCCCGCGTGAATCACCTTCACCCGGACCTCCTCGTTGGAGATCTTCTCCAGGGAGGCCTTCACAGCCTCGGCGGAGCCCTGGACATCGGCCTTGACGATCAGCGGCAGCTCCTTCATGGCGCCCTCCTGCATCCGGGCGAAGAGGTTATCCAGGGTGACCTTGCTGACGGCGTTGGCAGCGGCGTCCTTCTGCGCCTGCTTGCGCTGCTCCACCAGCTCCCGGGCCATGCGCTCGTCGGTAACGGCGTTGAACTCGTCGCCGGGGGTGGGCACATCGGCGAGACCCGTGATCTCCACGGGGATGGAGGGCCCGGCGGTTTTCACGGTGCGGCCCTTGTCGTTGGTCATCACCCGGATGCGGCCCACGGCGGTGCCCGCGATGACAATGTCGCCCTGCTTCAGGGTACCATTCTGCACCAGCAGAGTTGCCACAGGGCCCCGGGTCTTGTCCAGGCGGGCTTCGATGACGGTGCCCTTGGCCCGGCGGTTGGGGTTGGCCTTCAGCTCCTGGACCTCGGCGGTCAGCAGCACCATTTCCAGCAGCTCATTCAGGCCCATGCCGGTCTTCGCGGAGATAGGCACAATGATGGTGTCGCCGCCCCACTCCTCGGGGATCAGGTCGTACTTGGTCAGCTGCTCCTTGATCTTGTCGGGGTTGGCGGTGGGTTTGTCCATCTTGTTGATGGCCACAATCAGGGGCACGCCTGCCGCCTTGGCATGGTTGATGGATTCGATGGTCTGGGGCATGATGCCGTCGTCAGCCGCCACCACCAGAATGGCGATGTCCGTGGCCTTGGCGCCCCGGGCCCGCATGGAGGTAAAGGCAGCATGGCCGGGAGTATCCAGGAAGGTAATCATCTGGCCGTTCACATCCACGGTGTAGGCGCCGATGTGCTGGGTGATGCCGCCGGCCTCGCCCTTGGTGACGGAGGTGTTGCGGATGGCGTCCAGGGTAGAGGTCTTGCCGTGGTCCACGTGGCCCATGACCACCACCACGGGAGCACGGGTTTCCAGCTCTTCGGCGGTGTCCACGTGGTCGTCGATGATCTGCTCCTCGATGGTGACGGTGACTTCCTTCTCCACCTTGCAGCCCAGCTCTGTGGCTACGAACTCGGCGGTGTCAAAGTCGATGTTCTGGTTGATGCCGGCCATGATGCCGTTCTTCATCAAAAGCTTAATGACCTCACCGGCGGTCTTCTTCATCCGGGAGGCAAGCTCCCCCACGGTGATCTCATCGGGGATCTTCACGGTGAGCTGGGCTTTCCGGGCCACCTCCATCTGCAGACGCCGCATTTTTTCGGCTTCCTCATTGCGGGACTTGTTGCCCTTGAACTTGTTATTCTGCTGCTGCTTTTGCTGCTGCTTGCCCTTGCCGCCGCCGATGCGCTGCTTGCCGCCCTGGTAGTTCTGCACCCGCTCGGAGACCAGATTGTCCACGTCGGCGAAGCGGTTGGCGTTGACCTGGACGGCGGAGGTATCCACCACCCGGCGCTCCCGCTTCCGCTCCGGCTCGGTGTTCTTGGGCTTGGCGCTCTGTTGGGCCTGCTGGGGTTGATTCTGGGGCTTGGGCTGCTGGGCCGGGGCATTGCCCTGGGGCTTGGGGCCCTGCTTCTGGCTGCTGGGCTGTTTCTGGCCCCCCTGTTGCTGAGGAGCCGGGGCGGTCTGAGGCTGGGGCTGAGGAGCCGCTTTGGGAGGCTCGGCCTTCTTGGTGGCAAAGACCTGCTCCAGGGAATCGATTGGATGCTTCTGGGTCATGTAGTCGAATACCGCGTTCAGCTCCTGATCGTTCAGGACCTGGGTATTGGACTTGGGTTTGTCATAATACCGGGAGATGATGTCCGCGATTTCCTTCGGCGCGACGCCGAAGTCCGCCGCGACTTCCTTCAAACGATACTTCACAAAACTCATAGATACAACGCACCTCCATTACCGGATACCGAAAACCGAAGGGGAGCCTTCCGTTTTCTATGTGAACATGGCCGCCCCCGAATCCGGGGGAAAGCCGCTAACTACGGATTCAATTGACAATGCCAATCAAGAGTGATGTGGCCCAAATTAAGCTGTCATTGCCATGAAAAATGCTGTCATTGCGAACCAGTGCGCTTAAGTGGTGTGGCAATCCCCCAAGGTTTTAGGCCGCTTTTCGTTCAGCATTCCCTCTAACCGGGGGATTGCCACACCACTTAAGCGGACTGGTTCGCAATGACAGAAAAATTTGGGCCGTTTAACTCTTGATTGGCATTGTCAATTCATTTCCTACTTCTTTCCTTTTCGCACATTGCGCTGGTGGGCCTTGGCTTCCTGGGCCCGCTTGGCAAGGCGCTCACTCTTGCGTTCCAGGACGGAAATCACCTGGGCGGTGGCTTCCGACGGCTCCATGGCCTTTACCATCGCCAGGGCCAGGGCCGCGTCGGTGATGGCCGCGATGGCGAGACTCTCTCTTCCGATGCTCTGGCCCAGCTCGTCCTTGGTTTCTTTCAGCCGGAGCACCTGCTGCTCGGTTCCGGCGGCAAAGCTCTTGGCCCTGCGCCAGGTGTGGTCCGAGGCATCCTGGGCAACCACAATCAGGTAGGCCTTTCCGGCCCGGGCCGCCGCGCCTACGGGCTCCTCGCCCAGCTCGGCCTTGCCCGCCTTCCGGGCAAGGGACAGGTAATTCATTGCCCTACTCTCCATGGCGGGCCTCCATTTCCTTCGCCAGCCGGTCGTAAACCTCCTGGGGGATGGGAACCTCCAGGCTCCGTTCCAGGGCCTTGGAGCGCTGGGCCTTTTTCAGGCACTCCGGATCCGGACACAGATACGCGCCCCGGCCCGGGGCCTTGCCGCCGAAGTCCAGGCTGACATTCCCGTCCGTTCCCCGGACCACCCGGATCAGCTCCCGCTTTGCCTTCCGCTCCCGGCAGCCCATACACTGCCGCTGGGGAATCTTTTTCTGCATTCCTTTCACACCCCTAACATCACACTGTCATTGCGAACCAGCGCGCACGCTGGTGTGGCAATCCCCCGGTTTTTCCGGGCACTCATCGGCACATCTCCCTTCTAACCGGGGGATTGCCACGCCAGTGTGCGCACTGGCTCGCAATGACAGCAAGTTTTGGACGTTTCAACTATTGATTCGCATTGTTAATTGTCAATTGCCGCTTCCTCTGCCTGGGAGGCGGGCTTGATGTCGATTTTGTAGCCGGTGAGGCGGGCGGCCAGACGGGCGTTCTGGCCCTCCTTGCCGATGGCCAGACTCAGCTGGTCGTCGGGCACCACCACCCGGCAGGCCTTCTGGCCGGGGATCAGGCTGACGGAAATCACGTCCGCGGGGCTGAGGGCGGAGCGGACATACTCGCAGGGGTCCTCGCTCCAGACCACGATGTCGATCTTCTCACCGCCCAGCTCTTCCACCACGGCGCCTACACGGCCGCCCCGTGGGCCCACACAGGCGCCCACGGGATCCACGCCCTCCATGGTGGCCCGGACGGCCATCTTGGACCGGGAACCGGCTTCCCGGGCGATGTTGCGGACCTCCACCTGACCCTCGGCGATTTCCGGGGTCTCCAGCTCAAACAGCCGCCGCACCAGATTGGGATGGGTACGGGACACGTGGACCAGGGGGCCGCGGTGGGCCTTGTTGACCTCCAGGACGTAAACCCGGATCAGGTCGCCTTCTCTGTGCTTCTCCCCGGGAATCTGCTCCCCGGCACGCAAGATTGCGTCGGAGGCGTCATTGCCCTGGCCCACCCGGACGAACATGTCGCCGGAGGTGGGATCGATGCGCAGCACGGTACCGGTGAGCAGCTCCTGGGCCTTGCTGGAGTAGCTTTCGTAGGCCACGCCCCGTTCGGCTTCCCGGATGCCCTGAATCACCACCTGCTTGGCGGTCTGGGCGGCAATGCGGCCGAATTTCTGAATGTCCACGGGGATGTTCACGGCATCGCCCACCTGGACATTGGGATCATAGTTCCGGGCGGCGTCGATGGGGATTTCCAGAGCGGTGTCCTCCACCTCTTCCACGGCGGTCTTGATCAGGTGCATGGAAAGGCCTTCCTTGCTCAGGTTCACCACCACGTTGTCGGCGGGCACGTCCCGGTGATCCTCCCGGTCCTTGCGGTAGGCGTTGGTCAGGGCCTGCTTTAACCGCTCCACCATATAGTCCACAGGAATGCCCTTCAGCTTCTCCAGCTCTTCCAGGCTGGCGAAGATTTCGGCACCGATGTCCACCTTGGGGGCCTCGGCCTGCTTCTTGGCTCTTGTATTTCTGGCCATTGTATGTTCCTCCTATCAGAATTCTACCCGCAGGCGTACCAGCGCCACCTGGGATTTTTCAAATTGTACGGTTTCCTTGCCCATTTCCACGGTGATGCGGCCGTCGTCGTAACCCCGGAGAATGCAGGGGATCTCCTTCATGCCGCCCCAGGGCCGGTAGAGCTTTACGGTGATGGGGCTGCCCATAAACTGCGCGAAATCCGAGGGCCTTTTCAGGCTCCGCTCCAGTCCGGCGGAGCAGACCTCGAAATGGTAGCTGCCGGGGATGGGGTCGCGCTCGTCCAGGATCGGGTCCAGGGCCCGGGAGATGGCCTCGCAGTCCGCAATATCCACGCCGCCCTCCTTGTCGATGTAAACCCGGAGGAAGTAGTCCGCGCCCTCCCGCACATATTCCACATCCCACAGAGAGCACCCGTGGGCGGTGACTACAGGCTCGGCAAACTGGGCTACCTGTTCCGTAACCTTCAACGCAACCATCCTTTCTCATTACTCAATAAGAAAGAGAGGGGCGCGCCCCTCTCTTTACCGATACTCTTACCATAACGGGGATAGTATACCACCTTTTTTCGGCTTTTGCAAGCCCTAATTCAAATTTTCTGAAAAAAACATCATCAGAACCCACCGGGCTGGGAAATTGGTGTTTGAAAGGGCGCGCTGAAAATTACCTGTCATTGCGAACCAGTCCGCAGACTGGTGTGGCAATCCCCTTACTTAGAGGGGAAATGTACCGAAAAGCACCCAGAAAAACGGGGATTGTTACGGTTCATGGTGGTAATCGTTACCTGGTTCCATTCAACCGGGGGATTGCCACGGAAGGCCTGCGCACTGGCTCGCAATGACAGCGTTTATTCGACAAACACCAATTTGTCGCTCCGCCGGGGGCAATTTCTCTCGGGTGGGGCTCACTTACTCCGGCTTCCGGCGGCGAGCCAGAGGGCGGCCCAGAGGAACAGGCTCAATGCCCAGTAGCCGCTGCAGATCATGGGGGTGGACACAATGGTGAGGATGCTGTGCAGGATCTCCCCCGCGGCCTGACCCCAGCGGACGGACAGCACATTCACGATCAGCCCCAGCAGGGTAACCCCCAGGGACGCCGCGGAAAGGCAGCGCAGGATTCGGATCGTCCGGCTGTCCCCCTCCCGCCGGGCCCGGTACAGCAGCGCCGCCGGGGGCAGGAAAAAGGCAAGGCTTACCGCCGTGTATCCCCAGCCGGAAGCGCCTCGGGCATCCCGGAAAAAGCCCAGCGCCGCGCACAGCGCAAACATAGCGGCCCAGATATAATAAAAATGCTTTGTTTTCATAAATTCTCCTTTGTATTGTCCTCCGCCCCATCGGTATTCACGCAGAGAGCGACAAATTGTTGTTTGTACGTTTTTGCTGTCATTGCGAGCCAGTGCGCACACTGGCGTGGCAATCCCCCGGTTAGAGGG
>JBJEYY010000163.1:0-9976 GCA_051887095.1 Faecousia sp.
GATTGCCACGCCAGTGTGCGCACTGGCTCGCAATGACAGTGTTTTTTGGAGCGCTAAACAACAATTTCTCTTTCGGGATCGTCTATAGATTGCATGCGAATGAGGTGGTTTTACGAGCAAGGCGAGAGAATACGGAAGGCTGCTGCTGGATTTTATCCGGTTCGGCTGCTTCACCTTCGGCGGAGGCTGGAGCATCATTGCCCAGATGCGGCAGCTCTATGTGGAAAAAAGACAGGTGATTACCGACGAGGAGCTGCTGGACCTGACCAGCGTGGCCAGGAGCCTCCCGGGAATCATGATCGGCAATGTGGCCATGCTGTATGGTTATCGGGTGGCAGGCCTGGTTGGCGGACTGATGTGCGTGCTGGGCATGGTGATTCCGCCAATGATGATTCTGATCTGTATCAGCTTCTTTTATAATGCTTTCCGCAGCAGCTACTGGGTGACGGCTGCCATGGAGGGAATGCAGGCAGCGGTGGTGCCGATCATTGCCGGGGCAGCCCTGGGTATGGTGAAGGGCAGCGTCAAGTACAGTCCCTGTGTGATTGTGGTGCTGGCCAGCTTTGCGCTGTATATCTTCTTCCAGGTCAGCGCCGTGTACCTGGTGCTCATGGGCGTTGCGGCGGGACTGCTTATCGGAGAATACTACGAGCGAAAGGAGGCGGGCGGGAATGGTGCTGCTTGAGCTGTATTGGAGCTTCCTGCTCATCGGGTTCTCCAGCTTCGGCGGGCTGTCCATGATTCCCCAGATTTCCGAGCAGGTGATCAGCCACGGCTGGATGACAGCCAGCCAGGTGACGGATATCGTGGCCATCGCGGAGATGACCCCCGGCCCCCTGGGCTTAAACTGCGCCACCTTCGCGGGAATGCAGGCCGCCGGTATTCCCGGGGCCATCGCCGCCAATCTGGGCACCCTGACTCCGACGCTGACGCTGTGTGCCGTGGCAGCGGCCTTCTTCAATAAATTCCGGGAGAGTAAGCTGATGCAGCGGATTCTGTTGGGGGTTCGGCCCGCGTGCCTGGGCATGGTGGTGGGTGTGCTCGTGAGTCTGTCGGGCAGCACCTACCTGAAGCAGGGAACGCCCCATTACGTTTCCATGGGCATCGGATTGCTGGACCTCGTGCTTGTGGTCAAATGGAAAGTCAGCATCCCGGTGGTGATTCTGCTCAGCGCGGGACTGGGCCTTCTGCTGTTCGGGGTACTGGGCATTCCCATCGGCGGATAAGCTCTTTTTTCAAAGCAGGGAGGGGTTCCTCCCTGCTTTCGCGCGTTTTCCGGAAAGAAGGATCGGCCAGGAATATCTGACAGGAAAATTGTTGTTTACATTACATGTTCCAAGTTTTCTGTCATTGCGAACCAGTCCGCAGACTGGTGTGGCAATCCCCCGGTAAAACGGGGAAACGGAACGAAAACGGCCCTAAAACCTTGGGGGATTGCCACACCAGCGTGCGCGCTGGTTCGCAATGACAGCGTTTTTTGCTACGCTAAACAACAATTTTCCGCTCTGTAAGTCAGAGTGGATTGACAATTTAGGGGACCCAAGAAGGGCATTGACTTGCATTGGGGGGAATGGTACAATCGAAATAACCAAACAAGGAGGTTGTTTCCCCATGATGATCCCGCATTATTACGAGAACCCGGCGATTCTCCATGAGAATACCCTGCCGCCCAGGGCCTATTACATCCCTGCCTCCCGGAGAATGGACTGTATGGCAGAAAACCGCACCGCCTCCGACCGGATGCAGCTGCTCAGCGGACAGTGGCGGTTCCGGTATTTCGCCAGCATCTATGATCTGACGGAGCCTTTCTACGAAAAAGGGTTCGATGTCAGAACCTTTGACACGGTAACCGTCCCCGGCACCTGGCAGACCCAGGGGTATGACGCTCACCAGTATACCAATGTGAAGTACCCCTTCCCCTTTGATCCGCCCTATGTGCCCCAGGAGAATCCCTGCGGGGCCTATGTGCTGCAGTTTGCCTATCAGACCGATCCCCGGGCGCCCCGGGCGTACCTGAACTTCGAGGGGGTGGACTCCTGCTTCTATGTGTGGCTCAACGGACGGTATGTGGGCTACAGCCAGGTGGCCCACTGCACCAGTGAGTTCGACGTGACGCCCTTCCTGGAGGAGGGGGACAATACCCTGGCGGTGCTGGTGCTCAAGTGGTGCGACGGCAGCTACCTGGAGGACCAGGACAAATTCCGCATGAGCGGTATTTTCCGGGACGTGTACCTGCTGAAACGGCCCCGGGAGCATATCCGGGACTACCGGGTGACCACGACGCTGTCCCAGGTCATTGTGAAGCCGGAAGCTCCTGTCCCGGTGAAAGCCCGCCTCTTTGACGGGGAGCGGCTTCTGTGCAGCGGACAGGGGGAAAGGGAAATTACCCTGAAAGCGGAGGGCGTGAAGCCCTGGAACGCCGAGGAACCCAATCTGTATACCCTGGTGCTGGAAGCCGGGGATGAGGTGATTTGTGACCGGGTGGGCTTCCGGGAGATTTCCATTCAGGATCGGGTGGTATGCCTCAACGGGGAACCGGTCCACTTCCGGGGAGTGAACCGCCACGATTCCGACCCGGTCACCGGGTTTGCCATCAGCTTGGAGCAAATGAAGCGGGATCTGCTGCTGATGAAGCAGCACAACATCAACGCCATCCGCACCAGCCACTACCCCAACGCTCCGGTGTTCTACCAGCTGTGCGATGAATACGGCTTCTATATTCTCGACGAGGCAGATATCGAGGTTCACGGTGCCAATGAGCAGGTGCGCCGGGAGGACACCCGGGAGAGCTGGCTGGAGCACTGGAGCCAGCCCATTGCCAACAACGAAGTGTGGCGGGACGCCATTGTGGACCGGGTTCAGCGGCTGGTGCTCCGGGACAGGAACCGGCCCTGCGTGCTGATTTGGTCCATGGGCAATGAAAGCGGCTACGGCTGCTGCTTCGAGGCGGCTCTGGAATGGACCAAGCGGACCGACCCAACCCGGCTGACCCACTTTGAGTCCGCGCTGTACGCGATTCCCAGCCGGGAGAATGACTATTCCAACCTGGACCTCTACAGCCGGATGTACCCCTCTCTCCGGGAGATTCAGGCGTATCTGGACGGGAATCCGGACAAGCCCTTCATCCTCTGCGAATACTGCCACGCCATGGGCAACGGGCCCGGAGACCTGGAGGAGTACTACCAGATGATCCGGAAAAACCCCATGATGTGCGGCGGGTTCGTGTGGGAATGGTGCGATCACGCCATTTACAAGGGTGTGGCGGAGAATGGGAAGCCCATCTACTTCTACGGCGGCGACCATCACGAGAATCCCCATGACGGGAACTTCTGCATGGACGGTCTGGTCTATCCGGACAGACGGCCCCACAGGGGGCTTCTGGAGCTGAAAAACGTGCAGCGGCCCGCCCGGGTGGTGGGGTTGGATCAGGAAAACGGAATCGTAACCCTGGAAAACCAGCTGGATTTTATGGATTTGAAGGATTACCTCACCATCACCTGGGAAATCACCCGGGATGGGGACACCATGTCCTCCGGGGAGATTCGGGAGCTGCCCTCGGTGAAGCCCCATGGGCAGTGTGTGCTCCCCCTGAAGCTGGATGTTCCGGAGAAGGGACGTGTTTTCCTGAAGCTCTCCTATTTCCTTAAGGCTCCCACGGCGCTGCTGCCCCAGGGGCATCCGCTGGGCTTTGATGAGGTGGAGCTTCGCAATGCTGACGGGAGAAATCAGCGGACCCTTGTGATTGCCGCCTCCGGAGATGGGAAAATGGAGGTTCGGGAGGACGACCGCTTCCTGACGGTGGAGGGCGGACGATTCTGTTATCGGCTCAATAAGCTGACGGGTCTGTGGCAGTCTTTGTCCTGGGAGGGCCGGGAGCTGCTGGAGAAGCCTATGGAAATGAACCTCTGGCGGGCTCCCACGGACAATGACCAGAATGAAAAGGCCCACTGGTACAGGGCCTGCTATCACCTTGCCGGGGCCAGGGCCTATGATACGGCCTGGGAACGGGTCGGGGAGGAAATCCGCATCCGCAGCACCGCGGCGGTCACCGCCATCACCGTTCAGCGGATTCTGGAGGGGGAGATTTGCTGGACGGTTCGGCCCAGCGGTGAGATTCTGGTGGAAGTGAAAATGGCCCGGAATCCGGAGTTTCCCATGCTGCCCCGGTTTGGCCTGCGGCTGTTCCTGCCCAAGGAGATGGACCGGGTGCGGTTCTACGGCCTGGGGCCGGGGGAGAGCTACGCCGACAAGCGCCGTGCCTCCAGCCACGGCTGCTATGAAAGCGCTGTCCGGGAGCAGCACGAGGATTATCTGAAGCCCCAGGAGAATGGGAGTCACGTGGACTGCGACTATGTGATCGTGGAGGGGAGCGGCCTTTCTCTGGCGGCAGTGGGGGAGAAGCCCTTCTGCTTCAATGCCTCCCCCTACACCCAGGAGGAGCTGACCGAAAAGCAGCACAGCTTCGAGCTTACGGAAAGCGGATATACGGTGCTGTGTCTGGACGCGGCCCAGACCGGCATCGGCTCCAACAGCTGCGGACCCAGGCTGGAGGAGCGCTACCGCCTGGAGCCCCAGGGCTTTGACTTCCGCCTGCGTCTTGTGCCCGGGTACCGGGAGGAAAGGCTTTGAAAACAGTACGATAAATTGTTGTTTGAAAGGGTGCACTGCAAATTACCTGTCATTGCGAACCAGTCCGCAGACTGGTGTGGCAATCCCCCGGTTGAATGGGACCAGGTAACGATTACCACCAAAAATTGTAGACAGGCTCACTTTCCTGGGTGCTTTTCGATACATTTCCCCTCTAACCGGGGGATTGCCACGCCAGTGTGCGCACTGGCTCGCAATGACAGGAAACTTGTGGCGCACTCAGCCAAACACCAATTTGTCGCACAGTTTTGGAAGCTGGCTATAAAATGACACCCCCGGCTTTCAGCCGGGGGTGTTGCTGTAAGTATGAAATGAATCAATAGTTCTCGGCGTGGACTTCGAAGTAGGCCTGGGGATGGGCGCAGGTGGGGCAGATGTCGGGAGCCTGGGTGCCTACCACGATGTGGCCGCAGTTGCGGCACTCCCATACCTTGACCTCGCTCTTGGCGAAGACAGCGGCGGTCTCCACGTTGTGCAGCAGCGCGCGGTAGCGCTCCTCGTGGTGCTTCTCAATGGCGGCGACCAGACGGAACTTGGCGGCCAGCTCTGTGAAGCCCTCGGCCTCGGCGGTCTTGGCAAAGCCCTCGTACATATCCGTCCACTCGTAGTTCTCGCCGTCGGCGGCGGCGGCCAGGTTCTCGGCGGTGGAGCCGATGCCCTCCAGCTCCTTGAACCACATCTTGGCGTGCTCCTTCTCGTTGTCGGCGGTCTTGAGGAACAGGGCGGAAATCTGCTCAAAGCCTTCCTTCTTGGCCTTGGAAGCGAAGTAGGTATATTTGTTTCTGGCCTGGGACTCGCCGGCGAAGGCGGCTTCCAGGTTCTTCTCGGTCTGGGTACCAGCATATTTGTTAGCCATGATATATCCTCCTTTGAATTTCGGATTGCTCCGAATTGTACCCATATTATACCATTTTCAGGGACAAGCCGCAAGGGCTAAATGTGAGGAGAGGACACTGTATTTTGAATAATGTGCTTATCGGCTTGCTGACTTAAGCCGATAAGCACATTAGATTTTTCCTGTCCTGAAACGCATAAAGGAATCTCCCGGAAAGCTGGGCTTTCCGGGAGATGTGGGTTAGCGGGAGCCTTTGTCGTAGGGGATGCCCTCTGCCTTGGGAGCGCGGGACTTTTTGGAGGTAAAGGCCAGCACTGCCAGGGTGACCAGATACGGCAGCATCCGGTACAGGTGGGAGCTGATGCCCAGCTCTGCCAGCATGTACACACCGTCGCCGTTGAGGTCGATGCTGCTGTATGCGGCGGCAATGCACTTGAACAGGCCGAACAAAAGAGCTGCGCCGGCGATGTTGCCGGGTTTCCAGTTACCGAAGATCATGACGGCCAATGCCAGGAAGCCGAAGCCTGCCACATCGCCGTTGGCGGTGCAGTTGGCAGTGGTCAGAGCGTAGACGAAACCGCCCATGCCGGCCAGGGCGCCGGAAATGGTGGTGCCGGCGTAGCGCATCTTATAGACATTGATGCCCAGGGAGTCCGCAGCCTGGGGATTTTCACCACAGGCCCGGAGCCGCAGGCCGAACCGGGTCTTGTACAGGATGATCGACAGAACAATGAAAATTAGAATGCAGATGTAGGTTGCCAGATAGACCTTGTTCAGGAAGGTTTCGCCCAAGAAGCCGATGTCCGTGGACTTGTCAATGCCGAAGGTGGACTTCTTGATCATGAACCAGGAAGCGGCATCGCCTAAGGACATCATCAGGGTGTTCTGATTGGCCAGGATCCGTACCAGAAACAGCACCAGAGCAGGAGCCATCAGGTTCAGGGCGGTGCCGCCGATGGTCTGGTCAGCCTTCAGATTCACCGAGGCGAAGCTCAGCAGCAGGGAGAACACCGCGCCCAGGATGCCGGAAACCAGCATGGCAAGCAGTTCCAGACCCTGGAGCGTCAGCCAGTCGCCGCTGCGGGCGGCGCTCAGGAATACGTCGAAGGACTGCATGCTGCGGACGAACAGCACACCGATGAAGGCGCCGAAAATCATGATGCCTTCCAGTGCCAGGTTGATGATACCGCTGCGCTCGGCAAACACACCGGCAAGGGCCACGATCATCAGAGGGACCGCATAGAGTAATGTCTGCTGAATCAGAAACGTCATGCTTTCTCGCCTCCTTTCTGCTGGGTATCCGCATCCTTCGGCTGTGCGGTCGGTTCAGCGTTTGCGTTGGAGGAACCGACCCTGCGCTTGCCGGTAAGCGCCATCCGGATCACCAGAGAGAATGCGCTGAGGTAAACGATCACAGCAATGATGACATCGGTGATATATTCGTTATAAGCGGTATAGCCGGTAAGCTGCTGCCCCACGATGTCCAGCATGGCCATAAAGACAGCGGTGAAGATCACACCGATGGGATTGTTTACTGCCAGCAGGGCCACAGGGATGCCGTTGAAGCCGGTGGAGGGCAGGGACTGGTAAGTGGACCAGTAGAACTCGGTGTTGCCAGACAGCCAGTACAGCGCCGCGCCGCCGCCGGCCAGAGCGCCGGCAATGGCCATGCTCAGCACGATATTGCGCCTGTCGTTGATGCCGGCATACCGGGCAGCGTGCCGGTTGGATCCGCAGGCCTTCAGTTGGTAGCCCAAGGTGGTCTTGTTGATCATGATATACATGGCAATGGCGATCAGGATCGCCACCAGAAAGCCGGCGTTGATCTGGGAACCAGGGAACAGTTTGTCCAGACCCAGCTTGGGGGTGGCAACGCCGTTGAAGGAGGTCTTGTAGATATAACCTGCCTTGGTGTTCTCCACCATATTTTTGAAGTTGCTCACATCAAAGGCCCAGGTGACCACGTTAGCGGCCAGCCAGTTGGTCATGATACAGGCCAGGACCTCATTGATATTCAGGAAAGCCTTCAGCAGTCCCGGGATGGCGCCCCACAGGGCACCGGCCAGGCAGCCGCCCAGAAAGGCCAGGATCCAGATAATCCAAGCAGGAACCGAGGTGCTGGGAATGCCCAGAGCGATCATCAGCGATGCCATGGTACCTATCAGGTACTGGCCGGGTGCACCGATGTTAAAGAGCCCTGTCTTGTTGGCCACTGCCACGGAAAGACCGGTCATGACCAGAGGAGTGGCACGGAAGAGCATATTGCCCAGAGATTGGGCGTTGTAGCCCCAGGTCAGGCTGCCGGAATTATTGCGTCCGGTGCAGAGAATGCCGCCGAAGATCAGCCGCACGCCGTCCCAGATGCCCTTTCCGGTGATGGTGTCCTTGACCAGACCCACGATGATCACTACGATGGCGCCTACAAACAGGCCCACCAGGATGGAGACCAGGGAAGCCAGTACCTTCTTGGTGCTGTCCCGGTCATAAATGGTCAGAAGGGTTTCTTTCATGCCTGCGCTCCTCCTTTCCCGCTGCGCTTGGCGCCGGCCATGTACAGGCCCAGTTCCTGCGCGGTGGTGGTTTTGGGATCCAGCTCGCCGACGATCTCGCCCTCATACATGACAAGGATCCGGTCAGAAACGTTCATGACCTCGTCCAGCTCCAGGGAGACCAGCAGCACTGCCTTGCCGGAATCCCGCTGGGCTACCAGCTGGCTGTGAATATACTCGATGGCGCCCACGTCCAGGCCCCGGGTAGGCTGGACGGCAATGAGCAGGGGATTCTCCCGGTCGATCTCACGGCCCACAATGGCCTTCTGCTGGTTGCCGCCGGACATGCTCCGGGCGACGGTAGCAGGCCCCTGGCCGCTGCGGACATCGTACTGGCCGATGATCTTGTTGGCGTATTCCCGGACAGCTTCCCGCTTGATAAAGCCCATGTTCTGGAACCGGGACTCCTGGAAGGACTGCAGCACCAGGTTGTTCTCCAGAGTGTCGTCCAGCACCAGACCGTGCTTGTGCCGGTCCTCCGGAATGTGGCTCATACCTGCCTGGTTGCGCTTATGGACACTGACTTTGGAGATGTCCTTGCCGCAGAGGGTGACGGTTCCGGCGGAGATCTTCTCCAGACCAGTCAGACCGTAGACCAGCTCCGTCTGGCCGTTGCCGTCGATGCCGGCGATACAGACGATCTCTCCGGCGCGAACCTGGAAGGAAACATCGTGGACGGCGTTCTTCTTGCTGGTTTTGGAGTGTACGGTCATGCCACGGACATCCAGGATCACATCGCCGGGCTTGGCCTCGTCCTTGTGTACCTGCAGCTGCACGGGGCGGCCCACCATCATGTTGGACAGCTCCTGGGGGTTGGTGTCCTTGATATCCACAGTGCCGATGCACTTGCCCTTGCGAAGAACCGTGCAGCGGTCAGCCACAGCCATGATCTCGTTCAGCTTGTGGGTGATAAAAAGGATGGATTTTCCCTCATTGGCAAAGCCCCGCATGATCTCCATCAGCTCGTCAATCTCCTGGGGGGTCAGGACGGCGGTGGGCTCATCGAAAATCAGGATCTCATTGTCCCGATAGAGCATCTTCAGGATCTCGGTACGCTGCTGCATACCCACGGTGATGTCCTCCACCTTCGCATCCAGATCCACAAACAGCTTGTACTTCTCAGACAGCGCCTGTACCTTCTGGCGGGCGAGTTTCCTCTGCAGAAAGCCCAGCTTGGTATCCTCCGCACCTAGAATGATGTTGTCCAGCACAGTGAACACATCCACCAGCTTGAAGTGCTGGTGCACCATGCCGATGTTCAGAGCCGTGGCATCATTGGGGTTATTGATTTTGACGACCTCGCCGTTCTTTTTGATAACGCCCTGCTCCGGTTGGTACAGACCGAAGAGGACGGACATCAGAGTGGACTTGCCGGCACCGTTTTCACCCAGCAGCGCGTGAATCTCGCCGCGGCGCAGCTGCAGGGAGATATCGTCATTGGCCACAATGCCGGGGAATTCTTTTCTGATGTTGAGCATTTCAATAATGTAATCCGATTGCATTATGATTGCCCTCCTTCCCATATTTGCACATTATCAATTATAATATGGCACCGGGCAAATTGCAAGAAAAGAATCGAGTTTTCCATGGATTTCGTGGGTTTCCAGTCTGTGACAAAACAGTGCGCTCCCAAAAAGCCTTTTTCGGTTTCGGACGGTTCTTCTGCCTGCACAATTTCCTTTGGAAATCCCACAATACATCCGGTATTCCGGAATTATAAAACTGTTGTGAGAACAAAATCCATCGCTCAAAACCTTCCAAAACAGTTTTCAGAGGTTTCCAACAACCAAAAAGAGGAAGGCTTGCGCCTCAATACCATTAAACCATTAAGTTAATTTAGTGCTAACCCTATGCTACATTTTTGCGGCATAGGGGTACTTTTTTCCTAAATGTGCTTATCGACTTAAGTCAGCAAGCCGACAAATTGTTGTTTAGCACACTAAAA
>JBJEYY010000164.1:0-1801 GCA_051887095.1 Faecousia sp.
CTGCTGCAGCTTGCTTACTGGGGAATCTACATTCTCTTCGCACCCTGGACGCTGCTGATTCTGCCCATCGTGGGTATCTGGTATATTCTCTTCCTGTCCCAATTTCTTCTCTATGATCGCCTGAACGAGGCTTTTCAAATTGAGGAACAATTTCATCGGGCAGAAGTATAATTTGGAGTCAAACTATGCGCTTTACATTTTATTCCGATCCCAAGAACGGCCCCTCCTGCAAATGCAGTGAGGCCGGGGTCACCTTTTCCCTCTCCCAGGATTCCGCATTCCGAAACCGGGACTACCTCTTCTGGGGCGACAGCTTTCTCTTTGACGGATACTCCCACTGGTTTCGCGGAAACAAGGAGTGTCTCCCGGAAGGAGAGTGCTTCACAGTCAGCCTTAGCTTTCTTCCCATCACCTATTCCGCCCACGGGGATGGACTGTTTACATACTACAGTGCCAAAGAGGGCAAGGGCATGGAGATCCTGCTGGAACAGGGAGGCGTTGTCACCGTAAACCTGGGAATCCGCCCCGTTCCTGTTCGCTTTTCCTCCATCCGTGCCCACGCCCAGGCAGGGGTTCGCAATGTGGTTACCGTGGTGTACCGTGGGGATGCGGGCTGGTGCGATCTGTATGTGAACGGCGTGTTTTCCAACCGAAAGCAGTTCCGGCGGCACACGAAGCTTTCCTTCCCGGAGGGCTGTCCCTATATCGGCAGACGGATGGATGGTGACTTCTTTACGGAACAGGTTCCCTTCGGATGCTTTTATGGATTTCTGCAATGGGCAGAACTGGATGCCTTTGCAAAAAGCGAGGAAGAAATTCTCTCCCTCCATCGATCGGTATTCACGGGAGAGCGGGAGGAAGCCGCCGTCCTTCTGGCAATGCCCCGAAGAAGCGCTTACAGAAATGACCGCCAGAGACCGGTCTACCATCTGAGCCCTTCGGGGAAATGGATGAACGAGCCTCACGGTCCCATGTACTATAAGGGCTGGTATCACATCTTTTATCAGGCAAATCCCCACGCTCCCATCTGGGATCATTTATGCTGGGGGCACCTGAAATCCAAAGATATGGTACACTGGCAGGATTGCCCCCTGGCTCTGATCCCGGAGAAGGAAGCCCCGGCCCCGGATGGCTGCTGGTCAGGTTCCTCCGTCATCGACAAAAGCGGAAAGCCCAGAATCTATTTCACTGCCGGCGATAATCGTCAGTTTCCCAATCAGGCGGTGGCGGTGGCAACCCCCGATGAGCGTCTCGACAAGTGGTACACCCGCCCGGAGCCGGTCCAGAGGCAGGACATGGGCTGGATGGGAGAATTCCGGGACCCCTTTGTGTGGCTGGAGGACGATACCTATTTCATGCTGGTGGGTACCGGAGATGCAGGGGGTGGCGGCGGCAATGCGGTGCTGTATTCCTCCGATGATGGGTTTGTATGGGACAATCACGGCTTCATCACGCAGTATGATTATGCGCAGAACACCGAAGTCGGACACATCTGGGAGCTGCCGGTGCTGCTCCCGCTGCGGGATGAAAGAGGAATGGTTGCCTGCCACATTCTGCTCCTCTGCGCCTGTCAGATTGAAAATGGCATTGTAGAAACCTATTATTTCCTGGGAAATTGGGACGCAAAAAAGAGGACATTTACAAAGCTGCATGACAAGTCACGGCTGCTGGATCTGGGCAAGGGTGTGTTTACCGGCCCCAGCGGCTTCGTCACCCCGGACGGCAGAACCGTGATCTTCACCATTGCTCAGGGAAAGCGCAGCTTTGAGGATGAGGTTCACGCAGGCTGGGCCCACAACGG
>JBJEYY010000165.1:0-9856 GCA_051887095.1 Faecousia sp.
CCACACCAGTCTGCGGACTGGTTCGCAATGACAGCATGTTTTGCTACGCTAAACAGCAATTTGCAGGTATGCAGAGTAAAACGGATAAGCACATTTTGAAAAAATAGAAGAAATTCCACTTGACTCTCCCCTTTAGGGGAGATGATAGAATCCTCCTTGTAAAGAAAAGCAAGGAGTATTTTTGATATGAACGAACCATCAATCTGCGTAAGAAGCCTGACAAAATCCTTTGGAGGCCGCAAGGTGGTGGATGACCTGTCCTTCGATGTGCAAAAGGGCCAGGTCTTTGCGCTGCTGGGGCACAACGGAGCGGGAAAAAGCACAACCATTGATTTGATTCTGGGCTTGAAGACACCGGACGGGGGCAGCGCGAAGATTCTGGGAATGGACGCCGCAAAAAACAGAAAACAGGTGTTTGAGCGGGTTGGCGTACAGCTTCAGCATACCCAGTATCAGACCAGCATCACCGTGGAAGAGGCATGTATCGAGTATGCCTCTTTGTATGCCGCCCCGGCAGACTATCCGCAGCTGCTGGACGGGTTTGGGCTTGGCACCCTGAGAAAGAGCTTCGTGTCCAAGCTCTCCGGCGGGGAACGGCAGAAGCTTTCCGTTGTGCTGGCGCTGATCGGAAAGCCGGAAATCGTGTTTCTGGACGAGCTGACCACCGGATTGGATGTTGCGGCCAGGCGTGAGGTATGGCGTACCTTGAAGCAGCTGAAGGGGCAGGGGCTTACCATCTTTCTGACCACCCATTATATGGAGGAAGCGGAAGCCCTTTGCGACCGGGTGTGCATCATCAAGGCGGGAAAAAAGGTTGTGGAAGGCACCATCGGGGAAGTGATTGCCGCTTCCAGTCAAAAGAACCTGGAAGATGCGTATTTGTTCTTTATGGGAGAGGAGGAATTGTTATGAAGCGTTTTTTGCGCATGTATCGGGTGGAGCAGAAGCTCTTTTTCCGATCCCCGGATGTGATCCTGTTTAACCTGGCAATGCCGCTGGTGACGCTTATTCTGATTACCATGATTGCGGGAAATAAGAATGCCGCAGATTCGGGCCTCACCTATCTGCAAAGCGCGTATGTGGCGCTTTCCACTGTGGGAATATGCTGCAGCGCGTTTATGAGCATCCCCATTTCCATCGTGGAGTACCGGTCACATGGGGTATTGCGGCGGATGTATTGCAGTCCCTGCTCCCCCGCGAGACTCCTGGCCTGCGATACCATCGCCAGCGGCGTGATGGCCATCATTTCAACCCTGATCCTAACCGTTGCAGCGGTGATTTTTTTCGGGTACAGAATGACAGGAAATGTTTTCGTATATATGGCAATGTGGCTGCTTACCATGTCCTCAATGTTCTCCATCGGCCTCATGGTGGCAAGCCTGTGCCGAACCACAAAATCCATGAACGTGGTGACAAGCCTGCTCTATTTTCCGATGCTGCTTTTCTCCGGGGCCACCATTCCGGCGGAGGTTTTTCCGGCAGGCTTCAGGGTTGTGGCGAAGCTGATGCCCCTGGGGGTGGGAATTGACCTGCTGAAATCGGTATCCATGGGATGCTATGATAGAATAACCGTTTCGGTGATTACCTTAATTGCCATCACGGCGATCTGCGGCACAGTCGCCGTCAAAACGTTTCGGTGGGAGTAACGCTATGGAAATGAAGCAGAAGCATGAACCCTGTGAAGTGAAAGACAGCGGCACCTTATATAAGATCGGAATGTTCGCGGCGATGAATCACGTTACCGTAAAGGCCCTGCGCTTCTACGAAGAGCAGGGCCTGCTGATGCCGGCATGTATCAACCAGGAGAACGGCTACCGGTATTATACCCTTTCCCAGATGGCCGTGATCCACCAGATTACCGCTTTGAAAATGGCGGGCTTTACCCTGGAGGAAATTGCCCGGATCAATTCCGGTGCCGATGAGGAAGTGGTATTGCGGAAGAAAAAGGCGGAGCTGCTGGCAAAGATTGCCGATCTTACAAGGCAGATCGCCGTGGTGGACGGCTATCTTTCCAAACAGAAAACCGGACTTTCCGCTCCTGTTCTTGTAAAAACCATTCCGGAAACCACCGTGGCCGCCATGAAGACCAGGATCGAATCCTATGACAGCCTGTTTGAGGTGATGCCGAAAATGGGCGCGCTTATGGAGAAGGCGGGATGCGAATGCGCTGTCCCGGAATACTGCTTTACAAACTACCTGGAACCGGGGTACAAGGACGAGGATATTCTGGTGGAACTCTGCGAATCGGTCACAGCGGCAAAGGAGGAAACCGGCGGGCTGTATTTCAGAACGCTTCCCGAAATACAGGCGGCCTGCGTTTTTCACAGGGGTTCCTATCGGTCATTCTCGGAATCCTATGAAGTTGTTTTAAGATTTATCGAGGAAAACGGATATGAAATCGCCGGGGAAATCCGGGAAAGCTATATCGATGGGGTTTGGAATCAGGATGATGAAAGCGGGTGGCTGTCAGAAATTCAGGTTCCGGTCAGGAGAAGGACGGAATAATTTCCCTTGACGCTCCAATTATGAAATGTATCTCCCTGTTGCAATCATTGGGCAGTTGGCAGACTGCTCGATGATTGTAACAGGGTTTTTACGCACTGCAATCGTTTTTTGGAACCACTCGTACAGCGGGTGGTTTTCGGTGTACAAAGAAAATGCCGCCCGGTTAGGGCGGCATTTTGAAAGGGGCAGCTGCATGGGATTATCCAGCAGCTGGTCAGGCGCTCAGAACGAAGGCCTGGACGGCTTCCACAAGATCCATCACGGAGGACCTGGGGACCAGGGAGACACTTTCTCCATCCACCACGCAGAGGCAGTTTGTACCGTCGTAACGGTATAGAATGATTTCGGTAATCGCGAATCGGTCGTTCTCCAGGTGAAGGGTAAACCGGATTTCCTCTTTGCCGGTGGGGTCTTCCGAGGTGAAGCTGACAGCGCGGAGATTTTTCAAAGCGCTTTCAAAATCCGTCAGATCCAGAGAAGCTTCCCCGGAGGGTTCCGTTTCGTCGAACCCGGTTTCCCCGGCCCCGGATTGCACTTCCCCGGTGGAGTCTGCCGGGGTTTCCTCCCGGGCAAAGCGCCAGGAGCGGTTTCCGTCCTCGTCTTCTTCGCACAGAAGGGTATGGAGGGTATCCTCCAGGGTGATATCGATTTGGGTAATCTGGGAGGTGTCGGCCCAGAAGACTTCTTTGTGCCGCAGATCATCATAGGACGCGGCGGAGAGGATACCGTAGTCCACGCTGTCCAGGGAATAGACGATTTGGGAATCACCTACCCGGACGTACATGGAAACGGCTTCGGCATTTTCTCCCTTTGCCTCCGCTTCCTCGGCGGCAGCCAGCTCTTCGGGATTGCGGCTGATGTGGATTACGCAGGCGTCGGCAATCTGCGTATCCTCTCCGGAATCCTTGTCAGTATAGGTATAGTTGACAGTGACGGACAGCTCCGGATCATCCAGACCGTAGGAAGCCAGTTCCTCCTGGGTGACATTGTAGGTCACATAGTCCCGCAGATCCAGAGAGGTGATGGTATTCAGGTACTTTGTCACCGCAGCCTTGTCCAGGGGCAGGTACTTTCCGTTTCGCTGGACGAAATACACATCTTCGTCGCTGTAGGAATAGCCGCTGTCTTCTATCCGGTCGATGGTGTAATTCTCCTTGCCGGTGAAGCGGATATCCACCACATGCTCAAAGCCCGGGGTATCGTCATGCTGAATCATGCCGGACAGGGCGGAATCCACATAGTCCATGGGATCTTCGGCTACCAGATAAACATTCCCGTCGCCGATATCCACATAGCGCTGCTCGTCCATTTTGCTGAAATCACCCAGCTTGATTTCGTAGGATGCTTCCTCTGTGGAGATACGCAGGGTGCATTCGGGCTTGTCCAGACCGTACTGGCTGTAGTCTTCCACATCCTCAATGACAAAGCGCACGCCGAAGGCTTCAAAGTGGGAAAGAATGTCCATCACCTTTTCCTGGCTTACCGGGAAGGCTTCGTCTTGCTCATATTGCCAGCCCTCCGCACCCTTGCGGAAGGCAAGGCCGCCTGCTTCTCCGTATTCCCAGGAAAGGGCGGTAACCGTGTCCCCGGGAATTTCCAGAATGATTTCGTCGCTGTTTTTGATCTGCTCCTGCTTCTGCTCATACCGGGATAAAAACAGGGTGGCGATACAGGCAATGATCAGTACCGTAAGCAGAAGCCCCAGCCTTTTATACCGCTTCATTTTTGGGTCCTCCGTTTCTTCAGAATCACAACAATGCCAATGCCCAGATAGGTCAGGGGAAACACGCCGATCATCAGCGTTTTCAGGGTGGAGGCAGTGGAATCGCTGATGGTCAGATAGTTATAGTTCAGGGATTTGCTGCGAATGGCGAGGGCCTCCCGCTGGCCAATCAGGCTGGACAGGGCGTTCATTGCCAGATCCACGTTGGCGCCGGAGGAATAGGCGTTGTACATGTCATTCAGGAAGTCGGAGGCGGAGAACCATACGATCTGTCCGTTCCCGGCCGGTGTAATGGACAGGCCCACCGTGAAGGGACCCTCGATGTCGCCCTCCTCCATTTCGTAGGTATCCAGGGCGAAGCCCGCAAGCTTGCTGAAGGAAAGCGCGGAGGTGCGGAAAAGCTCGGTGATCTGCGCGCTGTTGCTGCCCACGGTCAGGCCCTGGGTGATGGGAAAAATGGGATAATACCGCGCCTCGATGAGGGGATCCGTGATGTCGGAGCTTTCCATATCGGGCATCAGGACATAGGGATAGCCAAAGGCGTAATGGCTCCGGTCCCCCTCAATCACGATGCCTTCGGCTACTTCTACGCCGTAGTGGGACAAAATGCTGTTCAGATTGTCCAGGGAAGCGCCCTTGATAGGGCCTGCCATGACCAGAAGCTTGCCGCCGTTATCGGCGTAATCCATGAGCATCCGCGCTTCCTCTTCGGAAATATCGCTTTGGGGCGCGTAAATGGCAATGCAGTCCGCGTCCTCGGGGATCTCGTCCACAGTCAGCAGGGAGAGGGAATTCACCTCGATGTTTTCCTTCTCAACGGCATCGGCGAAGGATGCGGGCAGCTGTGCCTCGCCGTGGCCCTCCAGAACATACAGCTGGGGGAGATCCTCCGTTACCACATAGTCGATGGCAGAGGTAATGGCGCCCTCACCGTCAAAGGAGGTGGTGTAGGAATAGGAGTAGATATTCGCGTCCACCAGATAAATGTCGTTATAGCTGATGCAGCGGCTGCGGTCACCGGACTCCACGATGAGGGAGTTGTTGGGCAGCTGTTGGTCGGTATACTGCTGGGTAAAGGTGGGGAATACGTCGGGATTTTTCTTCACCACATCAATATGAGGCGACAGGCTCTCATACTTGCTCAGCAGGTTTTCGATGATGGAATCCTCCTGATCCGACTGAACGATCCAGTAGATTGTCACATCCTGCTGCAGATTGTTGACCACAACCTTGGTGTTGCTGGTGATGGAGTAGAGCTTGCTGGAGCTGATATCGAATTTGGTCAGGGTGGTGGGCAGGATGGATACGAAGAGATTGATCACGATCATGATGGCGAGCACCACCACTGTGACCGCCAGGGAGTAGGAGCCGCCCTTCAGCGCCAGCCTGCGGGATATGGGCTTCCCGGAATTCGAAGCTTTCATCAGTTGTACCTCCGTTTTTCAAGGGACTGGACGGTCAGAAACAGGAAAAACACCGCAACCGACAGGAAATACACCACGCTTGTCAAATCAAACACTCCGTTGACGAAGGTATCCAGCCGGTCAAACAGGCTCAGCTTTTTCATGATATCCGGCAATAGTCCCTCAAATTTCGATTCATCGATCAGAAATACCGCGGTGGTAATCCCCATCAGCGCAAGGCCGATACCGTAGCCCAGATTATCATTCCCGGTGAGATTCCGGATCAGCCACCCCAGTGCGGCGGAGAGGACAAACAGCGCAATGGCGCTGCCCATGGCGGTGGCGGACACATATTCCGCCAGGCTGACGCTGAAATAGTTCAGAAGAATCACCGCGATGCCGATACCGGCGGCAAAGCCCTGATTCTCCGTCAGAGAGGAGATGAACATGCCCACCGCCAGCAGGGCTCCGCCCATCAGGAAAAAGGCAAAGAGGGAGCCGTAGGAGGTCAGAAGATACACATCCCCGTATTGGGAGAAAATCAGAGGATACACGGCAATGATGCACAGCGGAAGCAGGTAGACCAGAAGAAGGGACAGATATTTCCCTGTCACTACCTGGGTGGTGGAAAGGGGCAGGGAATACAGGAGCTGGTCGGTTTTCTGCTTGCGTTCCTCCGCGATCACCCGCATGGTCAGGATGGGGACAATCACCGCGAACACAAGGCTGGAAAAGCTGAGGACGTATTCAAAATTGCTGACAGCCGCCTGCAGATTGTACAGCATGGAACCGATTCCCACCGTGACCAGCAGGAAGGCCCCGAACACATAGGCGGTCAGGGACTGGAAATACAGACGAAGCTCATGCTTCAAAACAGCAGTCATTGGTCGTCACCCTCCGTTTCCTTTGCTTCGGACAGCTCCAGGAAGATATCCTCCAGGCTGCCCTTCTTCTGGGACAGTTCATAGATGGCAAGCCCCTTCCGGGCAAAGCACTGGGATACGCTCCGGGAAACGCCGTTCATGTCGCTGCTGCCTGTCTTGATATGGGCAACCGTCAGATCGGCCTCCCCCTGGACAAATTCCAGTTCACTGATATCCGGCAGTTCGGAAAGCGCTTGCTTCACCTCGGCCACCGGCGCATCGGTGGTCAGGACAATTTCTCTGGCCGTCAGCAGCTGCCGCTGCAGCTCCTCCGGCGCTCCGAAGGCGACCAGCTTTCCCTTGGCAATCATCATGATCCGGTCGCAGATGGCCTGCACCTCGGACAGAATGTGGGAGCTGAAAATCACGGTGTGGGTCTTGCCCAGATTTTTAATAAGGTCCCGGATTTCGATGATCTGAATGGGGTCAAGGCCCACGGTTGGCTCGTCCAGAATAATGACCTTGGGATTTCCCAGCAGCGCCTGGGCGATGCCTACACGCTGCTGATACCCTTTGGACAGGGTGGAGATCCGGCGGCGCTGCACATCGGCGATCCCGGTTTGCTGGATGACCTGGTCCACCTGGGCGCGCAGCTGGGTCCCCCGAAGCCCCTTGGCTTCCCCCACGAACCGCAGATATTCCAGCGGGGACTCATTCATGTACAGCGGAGGGTGTTCGGGAAGGTATCCGATGCACCGCTTTGCCGCATCCGGCTGTTCAAAAATGTCGTATCCGCCGATCTGTACGGTACCGGCTGTGGCGGACAGGCAGCCGGTCATGATGTTCATGGTGGTGGATTTTCCCGCGCCGTTGGGACCCAGGAAGCCGTAGACATGTCCTTCGGTAATCTCGAAGGAAATATCATCCACGGCAAGGTGGTCGCCATAGTACTTGGTCAGATGATTCACCGTTATCATAGTGTTCCTCCTGTTCGTTTGGATTTCAGCGGCATTCTACCAGAGAAATGTCAACTTTCCCTCACGGAAGGTAAACTTCCGGTAAACTATCCCGTGTTTTTTGGGAAATTTACAAATTATTTAAAAACGTTTTACGGGTTGGTCAGAATGTTTATTTACGATTTATGCAGATCGAAGTGACTCAGAGGACAGGCCAATTGTTGCTTGAATTTTTCAAACATGCCATTTGTAGGGCGGGGTCATAACCCCGCCCTACAGAGGCAGTACAATTTACCGCACTGTTGAGTTAATCCGATAAGAATTATATGGTTTTCCCAGTAAACCAAGAAACAGGGGGCAGTTGGAGTGTTTCGTATTCTGGTGGTGGAGGATGACCGGGGGACCCGGCGGCTGACGGAGGATATTCTGCTGGACGCCGGATATGACCCCATTACTGCCTCCAATGGCTTGGAGGCACTGGATATTCTGGAACACCGGCACATTGATCTGATGATTCTGGACGTGATGATGCCAAAAATGGATGGCTTTGAGCTGCTGCGCCAGATTCGGTCAAGCGGGTATGAGATGCCGGTTCTGGTTGTTACGGCCAAGCAGGCCCTGCCGGACAGAAAGCAGGGATTGCGCCTGGGGGCGGATGACTATATGGTAAAGCCTGCGGACGAGGAGGAAATGCTCCTGCGCATTGCGGCGCTGCTTCGCAGGGCGCAGGCGAACACAGAGCGAAGGCTGACCGTCGGTTCTACAGTGCTGACCTATGATACTTTTTCCGTAGAGCGGGGAGGGGAATCCACGGAGCTGCCCAAAAAGGAATTCCTGGTTCTATACAAGCTTCTGTCCCACCCAAACAAAACCTTTACCCGCCGGCAGCTGATGGACGAAATCTGGGATTTGGATTCCGACAGCGATGAACATACCGTTGTGGTGCATGTGAACCGTCTGCGCGAACGCTTCCGGACCAATCCCGACTTTGAAATCATGACCGTTCGGGGTCTGGGCTATAAGGCGGTACGGCTATGCTGAAAAAGCTGATGCATTCCACAAGATGGCGGTTTATTCTCTGCGTGATGATTACCAATCTGCTTTCAAGCATTCTGACCGTGTTCGTGTGGGTGCCGGTCTCCAGAAGCCTGTTCCCGGAAGGCCATGTGCTGGCCCCCTACATGCCCATGGTGATCGCCACGCTGGCGGCAATTCCCATCTCCTCCGCCGTCAGCCTGCACTCGGCAAAGCCGATCCAGGATATGCTGGAGGCAACAAAATCCATCTCCAAGGGAGATTACTCTGTGCGGGTGCCCGAGGAAGGGGAGGGGGACCTGGGGGAGCTGCTGCGAAGCTTTAACCAGATGACGGCGGAGCTGGGCAGCACGGAGCTGATGCGCAATGATTTCATCAACACCTTTTCCCACGAGTTCAAAACGCCGATTGTATCCATCCGGGGGTTTGCCCGGCGGCTGCGCAGCGGCAATCTGACCCAGCGGCAGCGGGAAGAATACCTTCAGTTCATTGCGGAGGAATCGGAGCGGCTGTCCAATCTTTCCAGCTCTGTGCTGCTGATTGCGAAGTATGAGAATCAGAATCTGGTGACGGAGCAGACCAGCTACGACCTGGATGAACAGATACGAACCTGTATCCTCAGACTGGAAGGGCAATGGTCCGCGAAAAAGATCCTGTTTGATCTGGATATGCCAAGGCTCCCATACCGCAGCAATCCGGAGATGATGGATCATGTCTGGCTGAATCTCATCGGCAACGCCGTGAAATTCAGCTATGAGGGAGGAACGATCCACATTCACGCGAAAAATGAGAATTCCCACATCACCGTATGGATACGGGATGAGGGAATCGGGATTCAGCCGGAGCATATCGGACATATTTTTGATAAGTTTTACCAGGAGGATACGGCCCATGCTTCCGAAGGAAACGGTTTGGGTCTGGCGCTGGTTCACAGGATTCTGGAGCTGGTCGGAGGGGAGATTCAGGCAGAAAGCCGGGAAGGCCAGGGCGCAACCTTCTGCGTCCGGCTGCCCCGGGTCCCGGCACCGCAAAAACAGACCGCCGCTCAAGCCTGAGCGGCGGTCTGTGTGCCGAAAAAGGGCCAGTGCGCTTAAGTGGTGTGGGAATCCCCTGGATATTCCAGGCACTACCGCAGGGGCGTATATCATCTGCCCGTAACCTTACTGTATTGATAGCAGCCCATATTTCCGGAAACAATCACGTTTCGAAGTATTTCGTTCGGCTACTAGCCGCCCGGGCGCTCGAGAATATCCGCCCCTACGAGGAGCAATCGTCAAACAACAGGCGACCTCTAAAACCCAAAAGGGTAGTTTTTAGGTATCTATTCAGTACCCCGAAAAATTTGTAGAAATACACAACGGAGATTCTAAA
>JBJEYY010000166.1:0-9774 GCA_051887095.1 Faecousia sp.
GGGGATTGCCACGCCAGTGTGCGCACTGGCTCGCAATGACAGCATTTTCTCTAACACTAAACAACAATTTCTCTGCTTACGGAATGAAACCGGGGATGCACCAAAAGGGTTTCTTCGGCATAGAATAGCCGGAGGTGATCTTTTGGCCATTGTGAATACGGATGTACCCATGACCTCCGCGCTGTGCGGGGAAACCATTGAGCGGATTGCCAAGACATACCCTTTTTGCTCTGTCCGGCAGCTGACCACCACGGCATTTGGCCGTCCGGTGTGGAGCCTGACCATTGGGACGGGGGACCGGAAGGTGCTCTACAGCGCGGCCCACCATGCCAACGAGTGGATCACCGCGCCGGTGCTGCTGAAATTCGTGGAGGAGCTGGCCCGGGCTACGGACTCGGGAGGAAAGCTCTTCGGGGTGGAGGCCCAGAACATCGCCAAAGCCGCCACCATCCACACCGTTCCCATGGTGGACCCTGACGGGGTGGATTTGGTTACCGGGGCCATTGAACAGGGTACATTGGAGTACGAGGCTGCCCGGCGGCTGGGGGAAAATTACCCGAACATTCCCTTCCCGGATGGGTGGAAGGCCAATCTGCTGGGGGTGGACCTGAACCTGCAGTACCCGGCGGGGTGGCTCCGGGCCAGGGAGATCAAATTCTCCCAGGGCTACACGAAGCCGGGACCCCGGGACTATGTGGGAAGAAGCCCCTTAAGCCAGCGGGAATCCATCGCCCTGGCGGAGTATACCCGGGAGGTGGACCCGGCCCTGGTGCTGGCCTACCACACCCAGGGGAAGGAAATCTACTGGCAGTTTGGAAATTATGAGGTGCCCGGGGCCAGGGCCCTGGGAGAGGAATTCGCCCGGCTCAGCGGCTACACCTTGGCGGAAACGCCCTATGAATCCAGCTTTGCCGGGTACAAGGATTGGTTTATCCAGGACTTCCGCCGGCCGGGCTACACCATCGAGGCGGGCTCCGGCGTGAACCCGCTGCCCCTGGAACAATTTGACGAGATTTACCGGGATAACCTGGGGATCCTGGTCACCGCCGCCCTGGGATTGAGAGAATTGGGATGAGATAAATTGTTGTTTACACTAAACGTTCCAAATAATCTGTCATTGCGAACCAGTCCGCAGACTGGTGTGGCAATCCCCCGGTTAGAAGGGAAACGAAAAACACCCTAAACACCCGGCAAGAAAGAAGAAACGTAACAAAAAGCGATCCTAAATCCTTGGGGGATTGCCACGCCAGTGTGCGCACTGGCTCGCAATGACAGCACGTTTTGTTACGCAAAACAACAATTTATCGCATTACAACCATCTGCTGTGGAGAGGGTGGTGGCCCAGTTTTTTGCGAAGGGTGATGAGGCGGCCCAGGTCCTCCATCAGTTCGCCGTTGGCCTTCAGAAGGTTTTCCATAGGCTGCTTATGGGAGGGGCAGGCCCCGGATTTGTAGCGGTCGATGACCACCTCGTACCGCTCCCGTGCGGCTTTGACAGAGGTTTCCCAGGAAATATACAACTCCCGGGAGGCGTTCTCCCCAACGGATGCCATGGCTTCCCGGGTGAGGGAGGAAAGGCAGGCGAAGAGGCTTTCGGCGTTCTCCTCAATGAGGAAGCCGTTTTGCCCATTGGTTACGCCCTCGGCGGCGCAGCTGCCCGCAATCAGGACGCTGCCCAGGGAGCAGGCGGCCGCCTCCCGCACCACCAGGCCGTTGGTATCGAAGGTGGAGGGGAACAGGAATAGGTCCGCCCGGCAGTACCAGGCCCGGAGGGTGTCCCGCTGGGAAATGGCTCCGGTGAAGAAGGTTTTCTCGGAGACGCCGCATTCCACGGCATATTTTTCAACCTCCTGCCGGTCGGCTCCGTCACCGATGAACACCATGCGGAAATCCTGCCCCGCCGCTTTCAGTCGGGCCAGGGCATCCAGAATGATCCGAAGGCCCTTGTACCACATGATTCTGCCCACAAACAGGTAGACGGGAACATCCCCGGGGAGGTCAAGGCCGGAAGTGGCCTGTGCAATTTCCTCCTGAGAAACCCGCTCCCGGGGAAGGTCCACACCATTGGACATGACGATGTAGTCGCCCTCGTAACCAAGGCTGCGAAGGTTTTCCCCGGCGCCGCGGCTGACGGCCCAGACTTCGTCGCAGGCGTTGATATTCTGCACCAATGCACGCTTGCTCCCGGCCTGGAGGGCCTTGCTTCGGATCAGATTGGCGATGTCGATGTCAAATTTGGTGTGGTAGGTGAGAACCAGAGGAGCGTCCACAATCTGCCGCAGCTCACGTGCCAGCAGCGTGGAGGCTACGGGGCAGTGGCTGTGGAGCAGGGCCACGTTCTGCCCCTCCAGGCGGCGGGTGACATCCGGGGAGAAGGGGATTCCGGCCATATAGCCCGTCCACTCCCGCAGATCCACGCTGGGGTAGCGAATTACCTCATAGGGGAAGGGCCGGTCCTCCGCCTGGGGATGGGCGGGTGTGATGACGATGGGGGTGTCGCCGAATTCCCGGAGATTCTCCGCGTAATTCACCACAGCGTTGGCCACACCGTCAATGAGGGGTGGGAAGGAATCGTTCAGCAGACAGATGGTTTTGTTGTTCATAGGCATCCTCCCGGGTGGACATTGTTGATTCGGACAGTCAAAACGGTAAATTGTTGTTTACAGGTTTGCGCTTCAAGTTTTCTGTCATTGCGAACCAGGCCGCAGCCTGGTGTGGCAATCCCCCGGTAAAATGGGGAAACGGAACGAAAACGGCCCTAAAACCTTGGGGGATTGCCACACCAGCGTGCGCGCTGGTTCGCAATGACAGAACATTTGGAACGTGTAGTGTAAACAACAATTTATCTGACTTGACACGATCTGGTATTACAATACCATAATTCCCCTGGGGTTGTCAAATAGTCCGGTGGGAATTGCAAAAACACTGTGGATATGATAGGATATGCGACAAGGGGGCGGTTTTATGTATCGGATACTGATTGTGGAGGACGACCGGGGGATTGGGGAGGCCATTGTCCGTCAGGCGTCTGTCTGGGGATTGGAGGCAAAATGCGTCACGGATTTTCAGGATGTGATGTCCCAGTTCGGTGCCTTTGATCCCCAGTTGGTGCTGATGGATATTACGCTGCCCTTCTTCAACGGGTACTACTGGTGCGGCCGAATCCGGCAGGTGTCCAAGGTGCCCATCATTTTCCTGTCCTCCGCGGCGGACAATATGAATATCATCATGGCCGTGAATATGGGCGCGGACGATTTTATTGCCAAGCCCTTTGATATGAGTGTGCTGATGGCGAAAATCAACGCCATGCTCCGCAGAACCTACGATTTCACGGGGATCAGTCCTGTGCTGGAGCATCGGGGCGCGGTGCTGAACACCGGGGACAACACCCTGACCTTTGAGGGAAAGGGGATCCCTCTGAGCAAGAATGAATACCGGATTCTGCTGACCCTGCTGGAAAACAAGGGGACCGTGGTCAGCCGGGAGCGGCTGATGGAAAGATTATGGCAGACGGACAGCTTTGTGGATGAGAACACTCTGACCGTGAATGTGGGCAGACTCCGGAAGAAGCTGGACGGTGCGGGGTTAACCGGCTTTATCGAAACCCGGTTCGGCGTGGGGTATCTGGTGAAATGAGAGAAAAGAGGAAGCTATTTCGCGCGTATCTCAGGCGCAGAAGAGGTATCATCGGGCTGTTTTGCTGCTTTGGGGGTATTTTTCTCGCAGTATTCCATCTGTATGGAATTCCCATGGAGGCGGTTTGGTATCCGCTGGGGCTTTGCGCCGGGGTGGGCATACTGGCGCTGGCTGTGGATTACATCGCCTATGCCCGCCGTCACCGGACGCTTCGTTCTCTCGCGGAGCAGACGGAGGGGATCGAACAGCGGCTCCCGGAGGCTAAGAATGTGCTGGAGGGGGATTATCAGGAGCTTGTCCGCACCATGAGCCGGGAGCGGCTGCGGCGGGAAGAGGAGCTGAACGGGAAATACCGGGATATGGTGGATTACTACACCCTGTGGGCACACCAGATCAAGACCCCCATCGCGTCCATGGGTTTGCAGCTTCAGAGCCAGGATACGCCCCTGGCCAGACAGCTGTCTGTGGAGCTGGCAAGAATCCAGCAGTATGTGGAAATGGTGCTGGTATTCCTGCGGCTGGATTCGGAGTCTACGGACTATGTGTTCCGGGAATACGCCCTGGACGAGATTGTGCGCCGGAGCCTGCGCAGCTTTGCCGGAGAGTTCATCTCCCGAAAGCTGAAGCTGTGCTACACGCCCATGGAGCTGACCGTGGTCACCGATGAAAAATGGCTGTCCTTTGTGGTGGAGCAGGTGCTGTCCAACGCCCTGAAATACACCCCGGAGGGAAGCGTGTCCATCTATACGGAGGAATCGTCCACCCTCTGCATCCGTGACACGGGAATCGGAATTGCGGCGGAGGATCTGCCAAGGGTTTTTGAAAAAAGCTTCACCGGCTGCCAGGGCCGGGCGGACCACCGGGCCAGTGGCATCGGGCTGTACTTGTGCAAGCAAATCTGTGACCGCCTGGGCCACACCATCCGGGCGGAGTCCAAAGTGGGGGAGGGCACCGTCATCCGGATCGGCCTGGAGCAGACCCGGGTGGAGGCGGAATAGGCGCGGCAATACGGGGCCGGGGCGACGATAAATTGTTGTTTACAGCCCTCGTTTCAAATTTCCTGTCATTGCGAGCCAGTCCTCAGACTGGTGTGGCAATCCCCCGGTTGAATGGAATCAGGTAACGATTCCCACCAAAAATCGTAACGTTTCCCCATTCTGTAGGGCAATTGTCGATACATTTCCCCTCTAACCGGGGGATTGCCACGCCAGTGTGAGCACTGGCTCGCAATGACAGCGTTTAGTCGTTACGCTAAACAACAATTTCCCTTTCCTCCCCCGTTCCGGAATAAATCAAATATGGGTTGATAATTTCTCCCCAACCCGTTATAATATCCCCCAAAAAGAGAATGTCAGGAGACGTGGTTTCTCATGATCGATACCTACAGCGTGTTGCTGACCACCCTTGTTAAGGAATTTCATCTGGAAGTGGCGTACGCTTCCACGGATTATGCTTCCATCCGGCTGACGGTGGAGGATGTAGCCCGCCCCGGGCTTCAGCTGGCGGGATACTTTGACCATTTTGAGCCCATGCGGCTTCAGGTCATGGGCAATGTGGAAATGAGCTACCTGGAAAAGCTGACCCCCACGGAGCGCTCTGTAATCTTCGACCGGCTGTTCTCCTATAAATTCCCCGCCCTGCTCATTGCCCGGAACATTCCCCCGGACGAGCAGTGCATGGAAATGGCGAAAAAGCACAACATCACCATCCTCCGTTCCCCGGAACCCACCAGCGCCCTGGTTTCCACCATCATCACCTATCTGAAGGCCGCCCTGGCCCCCCGGATCACCCGGCATGGGGTCCTGGTGGAGGTCTACGGCGAGGGAATTCTCCTCATCGGCGACAGCGGCATCGGCAAAAGCGAGGCTGCCGTGGAGCTTCTCAAGCGGGGCCACCGACTCATCGCGGACGATGCGGTGGAAATCAAGAAGGTAGCCGCAGGCTCCCTGGTGGGCACCGCCCCGGAGCTGATCCGCAACTATATTGAACTGCGAGGCATCGGCATCATCAACGTAGCCAAGCTCTTCGGTGTCGGCGCCGTCCGCAGCGAGAACGAAATCAACCTGGTGGTGAAAATCGTCCCCTGGAACACCCTGGAGGTCTATGACCGCTTAGGGCTGGAGGAGCAGTATATGGAAATTCTGGGAGTCAACGTCCCCATGAACACCATCCCCATCACACCGGGCCGGAACCTGGCCATGATTCTGGAGGTTGCCGCCATGAACAACCGGCAGAAGAAAATGGGCTACAACGCCGCCCAGGAATTCACCGAGCAGATGGACCGTCACTTCGCCACCAATATGGGGAACGGGCAATGAAGGAGCTGACCATCGGCCCCAACGACGCGGGCCAGCGCCTGGACCGGTTCCTGGCCAAGGCCGTTCCCCTGCTGCCCGCCTCCTTGGCTCAGAAATATATCCGCATCAAGCGCATCAAGCTCAACGGCGCCCGGGCAGACCGGGATACCCGGCTGACGGCAGGAGATGTGCTCCAGCTGTATATCAACGACGAATTCTTTGACAAGCCCCGGGAGGACAACGCCTATCTCACCGTCGCTTCCCCCAAGCTGACCATTGTCTACGAGGACGACCAGATTCTCCTGGTGGACAAGCGGCCCGGGCTTGCGGTACACCCCCACGACGGGGCGGAGTACGGCCGCACCCTCATCGACCATATCCAGGCCTACCTGTATCAGAAGCGGGATTGGAACCCCCGGGGGGAGAACGCCTTCACCCCTGCCCTGTGCAACCGGATTGACCGGAACACCGGAGGCATCGTCATCGCGGCGAAAACCGCCGAGGCCCTGCGGATCATGAACCAGAAAATCAAGGACCGGGAGATCGACAAGCGGTATCTGGCCATTGTAGAAGGAACCCCCAAGCCCCGGGAGGGCTCCCTGAAAGGGTATCTGTTTAAGGACGCCAAGAAAAACCGGGTCTTCGTCTCCGACACCCCCCAGCCCGGTTCCAAAACCTGCCAGACCAATTATCAGACCCTGGCCAGCGCCAACGGTCTTTCCCTGGTGGAGTGCGAGCTGATTACGGGCCGAACCCACCAGATCCGGGCCCAGTTCGCCCACGCGGGACACCCTCTGCTGGGGGACGGCAAGTACGGCAAGCTGGACAAGCGCTTTGACCGCAGCTACCAGGCCCTTTACTCCTACAAGCTGACCTTCCGCTTCACCACCGAGGCAGGGGCCCTGGAACAACTGAACGGCAGAACCTTCCGGGTGGACAAGGTGGATTTTGCGGAGGAATACTTCCCGGGCACGCCTCTGCCCCGGGACTGAATCGGAGGAAATCCCCATGACCTTATTTCTCACCAGCAGCCCCTTCGTGGACGGGGCTGACCGGGCAATTTTGAGCAATGACAACGGCTTTCTTGACCGGATTCGGGAGGCCCTGCCCCCCTTCCCCCGGTGTCTGTTCGTCTGCTCCAGCCCCGACCGCCATGACCTGACCTGCCGGTTCGGCGCGGATGTGTTTTCCGCCTTTGCCGAAGCGGGGATCTGCTTCAGCAGTTACAATATTCTGGACGCCGAAACCGGGGAGTATGCCGAAGAGCTGGTATCCGAAAGCGATTTTCTGGTGCTGGCCGGAGGCCATGTCCCCACCCAGAACGCCTTCTTCCGGGAAATCCACCTGCGGGAGATCCTGGAGGACTTCCCCGGGGTGGTCATGGGCATCAGCGCGGGCAGTATGAACTGTGCGGACGAAGTCTATGCCCAGCCGGAAGAGGAGGGGGAATCCTCCCCGGACTTCCCCCGGTTTCTCCCCGGCCTGGGTCTTACCGATGTGAATATCCTGCCCCACTACCAGAAGGTGAAAGACAACATTCTGGACGGAATGCGGCTGTTTGAGGACATCACCTACGCCGACAGCCTGGGCCGCAGCTTCTTCGTCCTGCCCGACGGCAGCTATTTTTATCAGGATGACAGGTGCCTCCTGCTCTTTGGCAAGGGCTACCGCCTGAAAGACGGCATCCTGGAACAGCTCACCGCCGACGGACAGTGCCTGGATATGTCCTTGCTTGAGGAATAACCATACAAATTGTTGCTTTGTACGTTCTTTGCTGTCATTGCGAGCCAGTGCGCACACTGGCGTGGCAATCCCCCGGTTAGAGAGGAAATGTATCGAAGAGTACCCGGAAGAGTGGGAGTCGTTGGGATTTTTGGTGGTAATCGTTACATGGTTCCTTTCATCGGGGGATTGCCACGCCAGTTTGCGAACTGGCTCGCAATGACAGGAAAATTGTGGGGTACACCTGCAAACACCAATTTGTTGTCTCATTCTCCCTTCCAAAAACGCCGCGCCACCGGCTTCTTTCCGAAGCGATGGCGCGGCGTTCTGTTTTTGGGAAGAAACACGCTCTTCACGGATTTCTCTGCTCCGGGTTTTCCTCCAGAATCAGTTTCAGGGCTGCCTCAATGGTCTGTTCCCGGATTTCCTCCCGGCTGCCGGTAAAATGGCAGGCGATTACTTTGGCCTTGCGTCCGTCTTCATATCCGATGAATACGGTGCCCACGGGATTTCCGAATTCGTCGCCTCCGGGGCCCGCCAGGCCGGTGACGGAAACCGCCGCATCCGCCTGCAGCAAGCTTCGCACACCGGAGGCCATAAAACCTGCAGTCCATTGGGACACCGCACCGTATTTGTCCAGGATCTCTTCCGGGACCCGCAGAATATTCTCCTTGACCCAATTTGTATAGCTGATGACCCCGCCCTTGTAAACAGCGGAGCTTCCGGGAATGGCAGTGAGGGCCGCACCGATGCCGCCCCCGGTCAGGCTTTCGGCGGTAACCAGAGTTTTCCCCCGGAGCCGCTCCAGCACCTCACAGCAGAGCTTCGTCATCGCCCGCCACCTTGATCTTTTCCACTCCGGCCAGGGCCCGCTCCATCAGCGCCTCCCGGTCCAGATTCTTTTCCGCGTTTTGCAGCTGCCCCAGGGTGGGCTTGGTCTTGGGATGCTTGGGGGTAAACACCGTGCAGCAGTCCTCATAGGGGAGGATGGAGGTCTCCAGGGTTCCGATTTTCCGGGCGATGGTCACGATTTCCTCCTTATCCATGCCCACCAGAGGCATGAAGATCGGAATATCCACCACAGCCCCAGTGACGGTCATGGCCTCCATGGTCTGGGAAGCCACCTGGCCCAGGTTCTCTCCCGTAATTAATGCTCCGCAGCCGTCGTGCTTGGCGATGCGCTGGGCAATTTCCATCATGAACCGGCGCATGACCAGGGTGAAGAACTCCTCCGGGCAGTTGTCCCGGATGGCCTCCTGAATCTCCGTAAAGGGCACTACGTTCACGGTCATCTTCCCGGAGTACCGGGCCACCAGCCTCGCCAGCTCCACCACCTTGTCCTTGGCAAGCTGGGAGGTGTAGGGGTAGGAGAAGAAATGCACCGCCTCGATCTCCACGCCCCGCTTGGCAATCATATAGGCCGCCACCGGGGAATCGATGCCTCCGGAGAGCAGGCACATGGCCCGTCCTCCCACGCCGGTGGGTAGTCCCCCCGCTCCCGGCTCCGCAGGCCCGTGAACATAGGCGGCGAAATCCCGTACCTCCACATACACCGTGTAGTCCGGATGATGCACATCCACCGCTACCCCCGGATGGGCCTCCGCCAGCCGCCCGCCGATCTCCTGGGAGATCTGGATGGAGGTCATGGGGAAGGCCTTGTCGGAGCGCTTGGACTCCACCTTAAAGGATTTGGCGCAGTCCAGGTCGTCGCCCAAGTAGTTTTCAATGGCCTCGAAGATGGCGTCCAAATTCTTTTCGCAGGGACGGCACCGGCACAGGCTCACCACGCCGAAGATGCTGCGGCAGGCCTCCCAGGCCCCGTCCACATCCGCCAGCTCGTCCTTAGGCTCCACATAAACCGTGGACTGCATGATATACACATCGAACTCGCCGAACTTCTTCATTCTCCTGCGGACATTCTGCCGCAGCCTGGACTCAAACTGCCGCTTGTTCGCCCCCTTCAGGACAATCTCTCCCAGCTTCAGAAGGAAAATTTCTTTCATAATCATACCTCATTGTATCAGATTCAAAATTAACAGGACGATAAATTGTTGTTTACAATACACGTTCCAAATTTTCTGTCATTGCGAACCAGTCCGCAGACTGGTGTGGCAATCCCC
>JBJEYY010000167.1:0-1761 GCA_051887095.1 Faecousia sp.
GCGGCCTGGTTCGCAATGACAGAAAACTTGAAACGTGTAGTGTAAACAACAATTTCCCTGTCAGAACCCCGCGTAGATAAAGCTCCCGGAATCGTATCCCAGGCCGTAGCAACCGAAAACCAGCACGGCAAGCAGCAGCAACGCTGCCCCGGCCCTTGTCTCACCCGGGGAAAGACAGGCTAATTTTTCCCGGCGCCCTTCCGCGCCGAACATCAGCGCCGTGCCCAACGCCAGAATCCACCAGTCCGCAACCCCCAGCCCCAGGTCCGGAACCGTCCCCCACCGGACCAGCGACGCCAATCGGTTAACATAATCTATTGGATTGGGAAACAGATCACAGGCCCGGATCAGATTCATCAGGAAAAAGGTTCTCGCCATTTCAAAAAAGTCGTACCACCGCTTTCCCTTCCAGCCGAAGCGCTTATGGAACCGGGCATATAGAGGGGTCAGCTCCTGGGAAATCAGAATTACCCCGCAGTTGAGCATCCCCCACAGCAAGAAATTTGGGGTAACCCCATGCCACAGCCCGGTAGCCAGCCAGGTTATCCCCGAGGCGATGTACACACTCACCCGTTTTCCCCGAGCCCCCAGCCGCTTCCGTGCCGCCCGGCCCAACCGCAGCAGGGGCGTACTGACACAGAGCGGATAAAATATGTATTCCTTCATCCACCTGCCCAGGGTGATGTGCCATCTGCGCCAGTATTCCGCCACACTCTTCGATGAAAAGGGCCGGTCAAAATTCTCCTCCAGCCGGATGCCCAGGGCCCGGGCGGCCCCCAGGGCCATGTCCATTCCCCCGGTGAAGTCCGCGTAGAGGCGCAGGGTGTAGAGTACCGTCAGCAGGAGAAACCCCGGCCCATAGCAGCCTTTCAGCGCCGCCACCGGGACGGCCAGCCTGTCCGCCACAACCAGCTTTTTAAAATACCCCCACAGCATCCGGCCAAGGCCCGCGGAAACCTGCTCTGGGTCATATTTCCGCCCGCAGGAAAGCTCCCGGGACAGAGCATCATATTTGCTGATGGGCCCCTGATCCATCTGCGGGAAGAAGGATACGAACAGCCCAAATTTCAAAACACTCCGCTCCGCCCGGATTGTCCCCCGGTACACATCCACGCAGTAGCCCACACATTGCAGCAGGTAGAAGGAGATTCCCACCGGCATGGGCCCCGCGGGGAACCGAAAACGGCACAGCGCCAGCAGCGAGAAATTCGCTGCCAGGCACCCGATCAGGATTCCCTTTCTCCCCGGCCATCGGTCCATGGCAAGGGCTGATAAATAGCAGAGCATCGTCACAAGCCCCATCAGCCCCAGACTTATCCACCCCGCCCGGGCATAGAAGAAGAAACTGAATCCCAGCAGCAATCCCCGCTGCGCCTTCCCGGAAAGGCGGTAGTAGACAATCAGCAGCAGCCCGAACAGCAGCGGAAAGGAATAGCGCAGAAACATGTTACCCCCGGTGCCTCCGCACCAGCGCCCACAGAGCCCGGGCGGAGTTAAAGTTCTCCGGTACCAGCTCCTCCGCCCCGATGCGCACGCCCAGCGCGCCGTCAAGCTCCGCCACAATGCTCACGATATCAAAAGAATCCAGAATCCCGTCCTCCACCAGATGCTCCTCCCGGTCAAAATCCACATCCGGCCGCAGCGCCTCCAAAATTTCCAGCAATTCATCCATCGTCATCACTCCCTGTCTGTCGATTAAGTGCATCTGTAAATTGTTGTTTAGCGTAACAAAACATGCTGTCATTGCGAGCCAGTGCGCAC
>JBJEYY010000168.1:0-1759 GCA_051887095.1 Faecousia sp.
TGCGCACTGGCTCGCAATGACAGCGTTTATTTGGTGCGCTAAACAACAATTTATCACAGCATGATACGGTGAATCAGCCTTTCATGACCATGGCGCGCAGGGCGTAGCGAACCAGGTCCTCGGTGGAGGCGTTGGGGTCCGCGCCCTTCAGGGCGGCGCTGATCTCGGCTGGGGAGTAGCCCAGCTCCTGGAGCGCGGCGTGGGCCAGGGCGGCGGAGCCTCCCTGAGTCGGAGCGGCGGAGACGGGGCCGGTGGAGAAGTCCAGCTCTGTGGTGCCGCCCAGCTTGTCCTTCAGCTCCAGGATAATCCGCTGGGCGATTTTCTTGCCCACCCCCTGGGCGGCGGTGAGCAGCTTTTCGTCCCCGGTCATCACGGCCAGGGTGAAGTTCTGGGGGCCGCCGGAGGAGAGAATGGCCATGGCGGCCTTGGGGCCCACGCCGTTGACGGAGGTCAGCAGCTCAAAGCAGCGCTGCTCCTCGCGGCTGATGAAACCGTAGAGGTCAAAGGCGTCCTCCCGGATGGATTCGGTGATGTAGAGCCGGGCCGATTGGTTCAGCTTCAGCTGTCCGGCGGTATAGGCGGTCACCCGGCAGCCGTAGCCCACCCCGCCGCAGTCGATGACCGCGAGCCCGGGCTCCAGCACGGCCACAGGGCCGGAAACGTAATAAAGCATGGCAAATCCTCACAGTGATAAATCGGTATGGTTATCCGGTGTGCGATAAATTGTTGTTTGAAAGTGTGCGTTACAGATTACCTGTCATTGCGAACCAGTCCGCAGACTGGTGTGGCAATCCCCCGGCTGAAAGGAACCAGGTAACGATTACCACCAAAAATCGCTGTGACTCCCACTCTTCCGGGCACTTTTCGGTACATTTTCCCTCTAACCGGGGGATTGCCACGCCAGTGTGCGCACTGGCTCGCAATGACAGCTTTATCTTTCAAACACCAATTTGTCGTGTCCTGGGCTACTTCAGGTGCCGGGCGAGCAGGGAGGTGCTGGAGCGGGCGTGGCACAGGGCGATGGCGATGGCGTCGGCGGCGTCGTCGGGCTTGGGCAGGGCCTCCAGGTGGAGAATCCGCTTGGTCATGTCCATGACCTGCCGCTTGGTGGCGTTGCCGTAGCCCACCACGGACTGCTTGACCTGCATAGGCTTGTACTCGTATATGGGGACCCCCGCCTGCCGGATGGCCAGCAAGATCACCCCCCGGCTCTGGGCCACGTTGATGCCGGTGGTCACGTTCTGGCCGAAGAACAGCTCCTCAATAGCCACGGCGTCGGGCTTGGCGGTTTCCAGAAGCTGCTGCATATCGTGATAGATAACCTCCAGCCGCCAGGAAAACTCCGTGTTGGGGGGCGTGGTAATGGCACCGCAGCGCAGCAGCCGGCACTGTCCCCCCTGGGCCTCCACAATGGCGAAGCCTGTGATGCCGTAGCCCGGGTCGATGCCGAGAATCCGCATTACAGACCTCCTCCTGCGATCTGGATCAGCTGCCAGATCACAAACAGGATCATGACCACCACGCCCACCCGGGCGGCCCAGACCTGCCAGGCAGGACGGGGGGTATAGCCCTCCTCCTGAGGGGTGGGGGATTCGGTATGTTCGTCCATGAAATTCACCTCTGGGGGTATTGTAACACAAATGTTCCGGTTTTCCTACAATTTTTTTTGCGTGGACGGATCTGAAAGATAAATTGTTGTTTGTTAATTATGCGCTGTCATTGCGAGCCAGTGCGCACACTGGCGTGGCAATCCCCCGGT
>JBJEYY010000169.1:0-1757 GCA_051887095.1 Faecousia sp.
TCTGTAGGGCAATTGTCGATACATTTCCCCTCTAACCGGGGGATTGCCACACCAGTCTGCGGACTGGTTCGCAATGACAGAAACATTTGGAACGTGTGCTGTAAACAACAATTTATCGTTCTGCCGCGAGGGGAGGAAAAGCGCCCCGCGTATTTTGCGGGGCGCTTACGTTTAGCAGAGCTTGGCGCCGGCGGGGATGGCATCGTCCACCATGAGAAGGTGGAGCTTTTCCTCGCCTTTTTCGGTGTGGACGGCGGAGATCAGCATGCCGCAGGACTCCTTGCCCATCATCTTCCGGGGAGGCAGATTGACAATGGCCACCAGGGTTTTGCCGATCAGCTCCTGGGGCTCATAGAACTTGGCGATGCCGGAGAGGATCTGCCGGTCCTTGCCGGAGCCGTCGTCCAGGGTGAACTGGAGCAGCTTATCGCTCTTTTTCACCTTCTGGCAGTCCTTGACCTTCACGGCCCGGAAATCGGACTTGCAGAAGGTGTCGAAATCCACCTTCTCCTCGCTCAGGGGCTCCACCTGAATGGTGGACTTGGGCTTCGACAGCTCCTCCAGAGCGGCCAGCTCCTTCTCCACATCGATGCGGGGGAAGAGAGCGGGACCGGCCACGGTGGCGGTCTCGGGGTTCAGAAGGCCAAACTGCCCCAGGCTGTCCCAGTCCATGGGCGCGCCGCCCAGGCGGCGGGCGATCTCCTGAGCAGTGTCGGGCATGAAGGGGGTGAGCAGCCCCGCGCAGATGCGGACGGTTTCCAGCAGGTTATAGAGCACCCGGGCCAGGCGGGGCTTATGTTCCTCGGACTTGGCCAGCACCCAGGGGGCGTTCTCATCAATATACTTGTTGGCCCGGGAGATGACCTTGAAGATTTCCGCCAGGGCGTTCTGGAAGGCGTAGTGCTCCATGGCGTATTCGTATTTTGCCCGCAGATCGGAGGCCAGTGAGATCAGCTCGGCATCCTTCTCCTCGTCGGCGGTCTGCGCGGCGGGCAGGTGCTCCCCGAAATACTTCTGGGCCATGGCGATGGTCCGGGACACCAGGTTGCCCAGGTCGTTGGCCAGATCCACGTTGATGGTGTTGATCAGAAGCTCGTTGGAGAAGCTGCCGTCGGAGCCGAAGGGGAAGGACCGCAGCAGGAAGAACCGCAGGGCATCCACGCCAAACCGCTCCGCCAGGATATAGGGGTCCACCACGTTGCCCTTGGACTTACTCATCTTGCCGCCGTCCAAGAGCAGCCAGCCGTGGCCGTAGACCTTCTTCGGCAGGGGCAGATTCAGACTCATCAGCATGGCGGGCCAGATGATGGAGTGGAACCGGACAATCTCCTTGCCGATGAAGTGGACATCCGCGGGCCAGAATTTCTCCAGATCGTCGTATTTGTCATTCTCGAAGCCCAGGGCGGTCATGTAGTTGAACAGGGCATCGATCCAGACGTAGACCACATGGCCCGGGTCAAAGTCCACGGGCACACCCCAGGTGAAGCTGGTCCGGGAGACACACAGGTCCTCCAGACCCGGCTTGATGAAGTTGTTGACCATCTCGTTGGCCCGGCTCCGGGGCTCCAGGAAATCCGTATTCTCCAGCAGGTCCTGCACCCGGTCGGCGTACTTGCTCAGGCGGAAGAAGTAGGCCTCCTCCTCGGCCTCCTGCACCTCGCCGCCGCAGTCGGGGCACTTACCGTTTACCAGCTGGCTGTCGGTCCAGAAGGACTCGCAGGGCTTGCAGTATTTGCCCACATACTTGCCCTTGTAGA
>JBJEYY010000170.1:0-1745 GCA_051887095.1 Faecousia sp.
CCTTGACGTGCTGGGTCTTGTTGCAGGTGACGCAGTACACATCGGTGTCGTAGGGAGCCCGAATCACGGGAACCTCCTTGGCCTCCTGCTCGGAAAGGCCGTCAATGTGGAACACGGCGGTCTTGTTCTGGCTGGGGACGTACACGCCGATGGGGGACAGGGCCTTGCTTGCGCCCACGCAGTTGCCCATCTTGACCCACAGGGCTTCCAGCTCCGCCGCCTCGGCGGCATGCTCGGGAGTGAACTCCACGACATCCTTGTTAATCCGAATTTTCATAGCTTGAAACCTCCTTGTTAATTTGCAGGCTCCTCAGCAGGGGCCGGATTTTCTTCCACAGGGGCGGCGGGAGCCTCCTCAACAGACGGTTCCTCTACAGGAGTCTCTTCCACGGGAGCATCTTCCACGGGGGCATCCTCAGCGGGGGCCTCTTCCACGGGAACCTCCTCCGCGGGAGCCTCCTGGGCCTCGGGGGCGGTGTTCTTCATGAAGTCGGGCAGATTGAAGAAGCTCAGCTCCACAGCCTTCTTGCCCTCGTCATCGGTTTTTGTTTTCACGCCCAGCAGCAGGGACTTGTAGGTTAACTCGCCATTGTCATCCTTCTTGACCTCGTAAGGCAGAAGGCTTGCCGCCAGCGCTGCCAGCGCCAGCTTGCCAAAACCAGCCATTGTAATTCCTCCTTATTTTTTGCCCGGAGCCGCCCCTCCGGAACCGGCGGAACTGCCCAAGGTTATTGATTCGCTTATCGGGGTCACTCAGCTGTGCGAAAAATTGGTGTTTAGCATATTTACGCTGTCATTGCGAGCCAGTGCGCTTAAGTGGCGTGGCAATCCCCCGGCCCCATGGAACCGGGGAACGATTACCACCAAAAATTGTAAGGTTTCCCCTGTCAGCAGGGCGATTGTCGATACATTTCCCTTCTAACCGGGGGATTGCCACACCAGCGTGCGCGCTGGTTCGCAATGACAGGTAATTTGCAACGCGCTCTTTCAAACAATAATTTATCGGTTTGCTGAGTCAGGTCGATATGTGTATTTCATTATAGTTCCGGTTTGCGTGGATGTAAAGGCAGAAATTGTAAATATTTCTGAAATTACCCCCGGATTCCTCCGTTGAAATGACAAAAAAAGACCTTGCGCGGAACGTTTTTGTACGCCGCGCAAGGTCTTGATTTCTTAGGAGCCGGAGAGGCTTATTTCACAGGAGACGCAGACCTCAGGGTCACATCATGATACCCGCCCTCCACGATAGAGACGGAGGACACCAGGGTCAGCTTGGCGTCCCGCTGCAGGTCGGGGATGGTAGTGACGCCCACATTGCACATGGTGGACTTGACCTTGTAGAGGCTGGCCTCCACATTGTCATGCAGGGGTCCGGCGTAGGTGACGTAGGAGTCCACGCCCTCCTCGAAGCTCAGCTTGCTGGCGCCGCCCAGGTCGTAGCGCTGCCAGTTCCGGGCCCGGTTGGAGCCCTCGCCCCAGTATTCCTTCATATAGGCGCCGTTTACCATAACCTTGTTGGTGGGGGACTCGTCGAACCGGGCGAAGTACCGGCCCAGCATCAGGAAATCCGCGCCCATGGCCAGGGCCAGGGTCATGTGGTAGTCGTGTACGATGCCGCCGTCGGAGCAGATGGGCACGTAAATGCCGGTCTCCCGGAAGTATTCGTCCCGGGCCGCGGCAACCTCAATCAGCGCGGTGGCCTGACCACGGCCGATGCCCTTGGTCTCCCGGGTGATGCAGATGGA
>JBJEYY010000171.1:0-9451 GCA_051887095.1 Faecousia sp.
ACGCTCTCGTCCATCTTCTCGCCGGAGCCGTTGATCAGCTTGATGCCGTTGTCGTGGTAGGGATTGTGACTGGCGGAAATCATGATGCCGCAGTCAAACCCGTCGGTCCGGGTCACGTAGGCCACGGAGGGAGTGGTGGTCACGTGGAGCAGGTAGGCGTCCGCCCCGGAGGCAACCAGGCCGCCCACCAGGGAGTATTCAAACATGTAGCTGGAGCGGCGGGTGTCCTTGCCGATGACAATCCGGGCGGGATCGTCAGAGCCGGACCGGCGCTTCAGCTGGCAGTAGTACCAGCCCAGAAAGCGGCCCACCTGGTAGGCGTGGTCAGCAGTCAGACCGCAGTTGGCCTCCCCCCGGAAGCCGTCGGTTCCAAAATATTTACCCATGGAAATCTCCTTTCAAGATCAAAACAAGGCCCAAACGCCCCGGCGCATTGACAAATTGTTGTTTGTAAGTGTGCATTCCAAATAACCTGTCATTGCGAACCAGTCCGCAGACTGGTGTGGCAATCCCCCGGTTGAAAGGAACCAGGTAACGATTACCACCAAAAATCGCAGACGGACCCACTTGCCTGGGAACTTTTCGATACATTTCCCCTCTAACCGGGGGATTGCCACGCCAGTGTGAGCACTGGCTCGCAATGACAGCAAAAACGTACAAACTCCCAATTTGTCTGTTTCTTATCTTTTTCTCAAACATTCCGGGACGTCATTAAACTTTCTTCACCACCACGCCGCCGGTTTTGTAGATGCTGTCCGGAGGAACCACGCCCCGGACGCAGCTGGTGGGATAGATGTTGGTGTGCCGGCCGATGACGGTGCCGGGGTTGAGCACACTGTTGCATCCCACCTCCACGAAGTCGCCCAGCATGGCGCCCATCTTCTTAAGCCCCGTGGGGATCTGCTCAGCGCCGTCCTTCACCACCACCAGAGTCTTGTCGGACTTGACGTTGGAGGTAAGGCTTCCCGCCCCCATGTGGGACCTGTAGCCCAGGATGCTGTCCCCTACATAATTATAGTGGGGAACTTGGACATTATCAAACAGGATCACGTTTTTCAGCTCCACGGAGTTGCCCACCACGCAGTTCTCCCCCACCAGGGCGCTGCCCCGGATGAAGGCGCAGTGGCGTACCTCGGTGCCGGCGCCGATGATGCAGGGGCCGCCCAGAAACGCGGTGGGCGCCACCTTGGCGGTATTATGTACCCAGACCTGGGGCGCGATTTCCCGATAATCCTCCCCCAGGCCACACCCCAGGGTCACGATCAGCTCCTTGATTCCGGGCAGCGCCTGCCAGGGATACTCCCATTGGGAGAGATAATCTCCCGCCATGGTATGGGAGAAATCATAAAGCTCAGCGGTTTTCAGCATAAAAAACCTCCTCAGGTTGCAGCGTTACGGGCTATACTATACTATACCGGAGGAGAAAAGTCAACGCTGCGCCCTCAATTTGTATACATTTATATTTTTTATTTACATATTTCAACTATTTCGGACACAAAAAAACCGCCCCCACAGGCGACTCTTATCCTCACAGCAGACCCTCCCCCCGCCATGACAAATTGTTGTTTGTCGAAGTGCGCCACAAGTTTTCTGTCACTGCGAACCAGGCCGCAGCCTGGTGTGGCAATCCCCCGGTTGGAGGAGAAATGTACCGACAAGCACCCGAAAAAACGAGTATTGTTACGATTCTTGGTGGTAATCGTTACCTGGTTCCATTCAACCGGGGGATTGCCACGCCAGTTTGCGAACTGGCTCGCAATGACAGCCATATATTCGACAAACACCAATTTCTCTCTGCCGCTTTCAGGGACAACGTGCGCGGAAATGCTTCCGAAACAAAAAAAATGAGCCGCCCCCGAGGGGCGGCTGCGGGGCTGGAAATTACCCCATTCTCTGCTCCACCAGCCGTGCGATCTGCTCCAGCTGATCCTGAGAAATATCCTGCCGCGTCAGCAGCGCGGCGAAAAGGCCCACAATATCCGGCTTATGCCGGTGGCTGAAGACCGCCTGTGCAAAATATTCCTCCCGGTTCATGGTCGGGGCGAAGACGCGGCCATAGGTTTTGCTCCGTTTCACCATTCCCGCCTCATGAATCGCGCCCTTCTGGAGAAGGCCGTTCAGCAGAATGTGTACAGAACCGTCCTTCCAGGTCTTTTCCTCCGACCGGCCCAAAAGATCAGCACGGGACATAGGCTGGCCGGTTTCCCAGAGCACATCCATAATTTCCATTTCGCTTTTCGTCAGTTCCATCCGTACACCTCCTGAAACCATCACTGTGGCACATTATACCCCAATTTACAGTTTTTGTCAATTGCGTTCATCAGATAACCCATCACTTTTTTGATCTATTTTATGCAATATATTTCATCATACAATAATTATCCTGTAGTTTTTAAAAAATTTTAAAGGAAAAATTTTCCTTTTTATCAATTTGATCTACCCGCACGCCGCCAGACCCTTGTCCAGCGCACGGTGCAGCGCGGCCATATTTTCCTCCCAGTCTGCCTCCAGGACAGCCATTCCCCGAATGGTTCGGAAGCGGTAGGTTCCCGGTGCGGGAATCCTGGCGGAGCTTAAACACAGCCGGTCCCGGGCGGGGGCCATTTGGAAGACCCACCCCAGAATCTCCACGGGGCTTAAGTCCGTGGAAACCATCTGCGTCAGCTGGGGGAGCATTTCCAGAAGCGCTCCGGCCTGGGCCTGCTGCCACTGAGCCAGCAGGCAGCTGAGGATTTTCTGCTGACGGCCGGTTCTGCTGAAATCTCCGTCGGCATCCAGGGTGCGCAGCCGGGCATAGCACAGGGCCTGCTCCCCGTTGAGCCGGGTCAGCCCCTGGGACAGGGCACTGCCGGGGCAGCTTTTGTTGATCCGCTCCGCCTCGTCAGCCCGGAGCTCCAGCTCTACGCCCCCCAGTCGGTCAATGAGCTTCGGAAACCGGCTGAAGTCCACCTCCACGCTGCCCCGGAGCTCCAGGCCGAACCGTTCCTCCAGGGTCCTCTCCAGCAGCTTTCTGCCCCCCAGGGCATAGGCGGCGTTGAGCCGATTGCTCCCATGACCGGGGATGGGAATATACAGGTCCCGCAGAAAGGAGGTCAGGACAATCCGCCCCTGCTCCGGCAGGAAGGAGCACAGCAGCACGGCATCGGAGCGCCCCGGACCCTGCTGCTCCGCCCGGTCCACACCGATCAGCAGCACATGCACAGGCTCCTCCGCGGCGTCCACCCGAGGCACGCCGGTCAGCAGCAGCGCGCACAGCGCCGCCATCCCCCGACAAAGCAGCCCCCTCCAATTCATACGCATCCCACCATTTCTCTTTTCCGGTAGAATGCGCCAAATCCAACAAACTATGCGCCGCCCCAAATCCGCGGGTCAGACATACAAATTGTTGTTTGAAAGGGTGCGTTGCAAATCACCTGTTATTGCGAACCAGTCCGCTTAAGTGGTGTGGCAATCCCCCGGGTGAAAGGAACCAGGTAACGATTACCACCAAAAATCGCAGTGACTCCCACTCTTTCGGGAACTTTTCGGTACATTTCCCCTCTAACCGGGGGATTCCCACGCCAGTGTGCGCACTGGCTCGGAATGACAGGAAATTTGTGGAGCACACCTGCAAACAACAATTTATCTGACAGCTGCTTGCATTTGCGTATCTGCAAAACAGGCCGCGCCCGTATCCGGGTGCGGCCCATCTTCCTTCATCAGCCTCCGAAGTAGCGGCGGAAATACTCGTACCACTCGTCGTAGTTGCCCTCGCTGGGCATCTGCTCCTGGTCGGGAACCGTGGAGGTGCTGCCCAGATTCTGGGGCCGCTCGTCCAGGATCACGTCCAGCGTCAGCTTTTCCCCGCTGCGGATCACCGTCAGCTGGACGGTGTCACCCGCCTTGTAGCCGCGCAGTGCCCGGGTCAGACTGGTAATGCTGGTAATGTCCTGGCCATTCAGCGCCACGATGATGTCCCGGGGCTGAACTCCGGCCCGCTCGGCGGCGTAGCCGGGTTCCACGCTGACAACGCAGGCGCCGCTGATGCCGTAGGCGGAGGAGAACTCGGACGCCACGTCCTGAACCGAAATGCCCAGGTACGCGCCGGTCACGTAGCCGTAGCTTTGCAGATCGCCGATGATCCCCATGACATCGTCAATGGGGATGGCGAAGCCGATGCCCTCGATGGAGGCGCCGGAGGAGGTGGTGCCGGAATACTTAGCGGTGGTGATGCCAATGACCTCGCCGTTCATGTTGAACAAAGGCCCGCCGGAATTGCCGGGGTTGATGGCCGCGTCGGTCTGAATCATGTTGATGATAGTGCCGCCGGTGGTAACCTCCCGATCCTTGCCGCAGACATAGCCCACGGTCTGGGTGGAATTCAGCTCCCCCAGGGGGTTGCCGATGGCGACCACCATGTCGCCCACGATGAGCTCGGAGCTGCTGCCCAAAGTCACGGCAGGCAGGTTCTGGGCCTCCACCTTCAGCACGGCCACGTCATTGGTGGAATCCGAGCCCACCACCTTGGCCTCCAACTGGGTTCCGTCGTTCATAATCACGGTTATGGAGGTGCCGCCCTCTACCACATGGTAGTTGGTGACCACATAGCCATCCTCCGTCAGGATAAAGCCGGAGCCAGAGGAGGATCCCTCCATGATCTGGCCGAAGCTCTGGGTTTTCACGGTGACGCTGATGGCCACCACGCTGTCCACATTCTGCTGGTAGACCTGAGCCGGAGTCATCCCCCCGGTGGAGGCCACGGCGCTGCCGGAAACGGGAGCTTTGCTGTCCTGCTCCTGAATCTTCTGCTCCAGCTCCTGAATCCTCTGCTCCAGCTTCATGGTGGTCTGTTCCGTATTTTTCCGCCAGGTGTTGTTGACGCTGCGGGCGGTGATCAGGCAGCCGCCGGCCACCATAACCGCCACCAGGCACACCGCCAGAGCCCCCCGCCAGAAGCGGCCGGCAGAGCGGTGCTTTTTCGCCGCCTTGGCAGGCCGGGGCTGGGGCTCATAGCGGAACTGCTCCTGCCGGTTCTCCATGGGCCGCTCATAGGGGGAATTCTCGTAGGGAGATTTCCGGGCAGGCCGCACCGGCTCCTGACGGGGCGGGACCTCCCCCGCGGGCTCCGCGTACACCGGCTCGCTGCTGCCGGACTGCTCCTCATATCCGCCGGAAACCGGGCTGGGCTCCTCTCCGCTGAAAACCGGGTCCTGCCCTTCCTCGCCGGAAACCGCATTATTCTGTTCCGGCTCTTCGCCGCTGATTACGTCCTGTTTCTCAAAGTCATCCATGTTCAGATACCTCCTTGTTTGTTTCTGATTGTACTTTATCGACGGGATGTGAAAAAAATATGTACCATCGGATAACGTTTTTTAAATCATACCTTTTTTTCCAAAACCCGTCAAGAGGAAGCTTCCGCCCCGCAGCGTACCGGAACGAAAAATTGTTGTTTACAACACGTTCCAAGTTTCGTGTCATTCCGAGCCAGTGCGCACACTGGCGTGGGAATCCCCCGGTAGAATGGGGAAACGGAACGAAAACGGCCCTAAATCCTTGGGGGATTGCCACACCAGTGTGCGCACTGGTTCGCAATGACAGCATATTTTGTTACGCTAAACAACAATTTATCGTACTTCCTCCGGGCCGTAAAAAGTTTTTCCGCCAGGGGGACCCTGGCGGAAAAGGGGAAGGTCACTTCCGGTGGAAGGACATGCAGTCGGTGCACTGATCCACGGTGGGATCGCTCTCGTGGGTGCCCACCAGAATCCGATCCAGGGAGCAGTAATTCTCGCTGTCGCAGTGGTGGGTGCACTGGTGCACGGTGCACTCAATGGACTTGTTGGCGTGACAATTCATAATGGCAACCTCCTTTCCCCTCGTAGGGTGCGCCGGAGGGGAAAATTTATGCGCATTGATTTTTCACGGAATTTGTGATAGAATGTTATGGTATGTACATTACAGACAGATAGGATGTGAAGAAACGTGGCTTTGATCGCTCCCTCCATTCTGGCAGCAGACTTTGCCAATCTGGAGCGGGATATTCACGAGATTGAGCAAAACGGCGGCGATTGGGTCCATGTGGATGTGATGGACGGGGTATTTGTGCCCAATATTTCCGTCGGCATTCCCGTGGTCCGCTCCCTGCGGAAGGTGACGAAGCTTCCTCTGGATGTCCACCTGATGATTACCCGGCCCATCCGCTACGCCGAGGAATTTGTAAAAGCCGGGGCGAATATACTCACCGTCCACTTAGAATCCGACACCCGGGAGAATACCTTGGCCTGTCTTCAAAAAATCCGCTCCCTGGGCTGCCGGGCCGCCGTTTCCCTGAAGCCCGGAACCCCCGCCGAAGAGGCCCGGCCTTTTCTTCCCTTCTGCGATATGGTTCTCGTCATGACCGTGGAGCCCGGCTTCGGCGGCCAGAAATTCCTGGCGGATCAGATGCCCAAGCTCCGGGCCCTCCGGGAAATGCTTCGGGAGGAAAATCCCGGCTGTCTTCTGCAGGTGGACGGCGGTGTGGACGCGCACACCTGCGGCATCTGCAAGGAAAACGGCGCCCAGGTGCTGGTGGCCGGCTCCGCCTACTTCCGCGCCCAGGATCGCCCCGCCTTCGTCCGCCAGGTCCAGGCGGAGGCGTAAGAATAAGCGGACAGTTGCGATATCACGTGCATACCGGTTTGTCTCAGCAATGCGGCAAATTGTTGTTTGCAGATCAGTTTTGGAAATGTCGGAATAACACTGTAGGGGAGCCATTCATGGCTCCCGGCGGTGAAATGTTCCGATATCCCCAGCATTTCGGCGAAAACGCACTGCGTCACGGGAGCCATGAATGGCTCCCCTACAGTAAGGACGAGGTGCGTTTGAAATCTTCAAACAACAATTTATCTGCTTGCCATGCCGGCAAACACAATTCCATTCTTTTTACCACATTATAAGGAGGTTCCCGCCGTGGCGGAGGAACATGATGAACTGAATATGCGCCGCCGGAAGCGGGAGGAGCTGCGGCAGAAGCAGCTCCGGGAACAGCGCAGGCTGCGCATTGCCCTGATCGCGGCGGCGGTGATTCTGCTGGCCTGTGCCGGAGGAATCGTCTATTTCGCCCGGTCCGCCCAGGGCAGCGCCGGCTCCGCTGCCCCGACCCAGGCGGCAGCCCAGCAGACCCGGCCCAGCCAGACGGAGGCCACCCAGGCGGAAACCGCCTCCCGGAAACGGGACACCAAGACGGTGATCCACATCCGGGCCGCCGGAGATCTGAACATCACCAACAGCGTGGTGGAGGCAGGCCTCGCCGCCACCGGCTACGATTTCACCCGGGCGTTTATGGATGTGGCTCCGGTGCTGGCGGGTGCGGATCTGACGGTGATGAATCTGGAGGGCGGCATCTGCGGCGACCCCTACGGCACCGCCCGGGCCTCCGCGCCCCGGGAGATTCTCCAGGGGCTGCGCAGCGCCGGTGTAGACCTGGTGCAGACCGCCAACTCCTATTCCATTTTCAACGGCCTCATCGGCATGAGCTCCACCCTCCGGGCCCTGGAGGAAGCGGGGCTTCAGGGGGTGGGCGCCTTCGCCACCGACGCGGATTACCGCAAATCCGGCGGCTATACCATCGTGGAGGTCCAGGGAGTCAAGGTGGCCTTTGTGGCTTTCACCAAGGGCCTGGGCGGTATGGGTATGCCCGCGGGCAGCGAAAACCTGGTAAACCTTCTGTACGAGGACTACGACTCCACCTACCGCACCATCGCCAAGGACGCCATCAACAAAACCCTGGACCGGGTCAACGCCCAGAAGCCGGACATCGTGGTGGCTCTGCTCCACTGGGGCAGCGAGTACAACGACGTTATCAGCGACAGCCAGAAGAATATTGTCTCTCTTCTGCAGAAGAAAGGCGTGGATGTGATCCTGGGCACCCACCCCCATCTGGTGCAGAAGGTGGAATACGATCCCCTTACCGGAAAATTCGTAGCCTACTCCCTGGGAGACTTCTTCGGCGACGGCGTCCGGGGCGGCTCCAACTACTCCATCATTCTGGACCTGGAGATCACCAAGGATACGGACACCGGTTCCACCCGGGTAACCGACTGGAGCTACACCCCCATCTACACCCTCACCGAAACCGAGTGCGACGGCTACCGCCGGGTGGTCCGGATCCGGGCGGCCATGGCGGCCTATGAGGGCAATTTCGTGGACAAGGTCACCAAGGAATGCTACGATGCCATGACAAAGGCCCTGACGCGAATCACCGAACGGCTGAAAGGCGAATAGCCCCCTGCCCCGCCCCCGGCGGGGCAGTTTTTAGAGGCGCCCAACTTTTTACCGCCTCCCATATCTGTCGGATACCCCATTTTATTTTACATAACTTCATAGGAACTTAATATTTATCCCCTTTTTTTCTTCACAACTTCCGATTACAATATAGACAAATACTTCTTCAATACCTTTTTCATTTTTCCTCTCCTCTTTTGTGAAAACCCCGGATTGCTCCGGGGTTTTTGCATTGTCCGGAAAAATCCGCCCATTCTGAATCAACAGAACGACAAATCGGTGTTTGTCGGGCTGCGTCCCAAATTACCTGTCATTGCGAACCAGTCCGCAGACTGGTGTGGCAATCCCCCGGTAAAATGGGGAAACGGGGCAAAAAGCGGCCTAAAACCTTGGGGGATTGCCACGCCTGTGTGCGCACCGGCTCGCAATGACAGCGTTTTTTCGGCGCGCCAAACAACAATTTATCATTCCATCCCTCTTCCGATAATCATTGACATTTGACTTCCTTCCCGCTATAATATATGCGGAAAATCCCGGGGATCCGGTCCGTAAATCCAAAGGCGGCTACCGCCTTTTGAAAGAAAGGAAATTTGCCATGATTTACAGTGCAGAAGTACAGAATATGTGCTCCGTGGCCAAGGGCGCCTATCACGGCCCCGCTCCCATTCCCGAAGAGGGCAAGTGGGTTCAGGCCAAGGAAATCAAGGACATCAGCGGTTTCACCCATGGTGTGGGCTGGTGCGCTCCCCAGCAGGGCGCCTGCAAGCTGACCCTGAACGTCAAGGACGGCATCATTGAGGAGGCCCTGGTGGAGACCCTGGGCTGCTCCGGCATGACCCACTCCGCCGCCATGGCCGCGGAAATTCTCATCGGCAAGACTCTTCTGGAGGCTCTGAACACCGACCTAGTGTGCGACGCCATCAACACCGCCATGCGGGAGCTGTTCCTGCAGATCGTCTACGGCCGCAGCCAGTCCGCTTTCTCCGAGGACGGCCTCGCCGTGGGCGCTTCCCTGGAGGACCTGGGCAAGGGTCTTCGCAGCCAGGTGGGCACCATGTTCGCCACCCGTGCCAAGGGCCCCCGCTACCTGGAGATGGCCGAGGGCTACGTCACCCGGGTCGCTCTGGACGAGGAGAACCTGATCATCGGCTACGAGTTCATCAACCTGGGCAAGATGATGGACTTCATCAAGAAGGGCGACGATGCCAAC
>JBJEYY010000172.1:0-9398 GCA_051887095.1 Faecousia sp.
TTGTGGCTCTTGGAGGAGCCGGTGGCGCCGCCGATGCCGTCCCGGCCGGTGCGGCCGCCCAGCAATATGACCACATCCCCGGGTGCGGGGCACTCCCGGCGGACGTTGCCAGCGGGAGCGGCAGCCACTACCGCACCGCACTCCAGGCGTTTGGCGATGTAGCCCTCATGGTACAGCTCCGCCACATGGCCGGTGGCGAGACCAATCTGGTTGCCGTAGGAGGAATAGCCCGCGGCGGCGGTCTGGCAGAGCTTCCGCTGGGGGAGCTTGCCGGGAAGGGTGTCCTTCAGGGACTTCCGGGGATCTCCCGCGCCGGTGACCCGCATGGCCTGGTGCACATAGGCACGGCCGGACAGGGGGTCCCGGATGCAGCCGCCGATGCAGGTGGCCGCGCCGCCGAAGGGCTCGATCTCGGTGGGGTGGTTGTGGGTTTCGTTCTTGAACATCAGCAGCCAGTCCTGATCCTGGCCGTTGACGGTGGCGGTGACGTGGATGGAGCAGGCGTTGATCTCCTCGCTCTCGTCCAGTTCGGGAAGCATTCCCCGCTTTTTCAGCACCTTCGCGCCGATGGTGGCGATGTCCATCAGGGTCTGGGGCCGGGCCGCGGCCTTTTCCTCGCCGTAGACCTCCACCCGGGCTGCCAAGTACTGCTTGTAGGCCTCCTGGACGGCGGTGTCGTGGATTTCCACCTTGTCCAGATGGGTGGAGAAGGTGGTGTGGCGGCAGTGGTCGGACCAGTAGGTGTCCACCACCCGAATTTCAGTGATGGTGGGGTCGCGATGCTCCTCATCCCGGAAATAATTCTGCAGGAACTTCAGATCGTCCAAATCCATGGCAAGGCCCAGGCTGTCCAGCAGCTCTGCCAGGGCCTTGTCATCCATGGCGATGAAGCCCTGGACGGTGGCCACGGTTTCCGGCGCGGCGTAGTGAGCCGCCAGGGTTTCCGGCTTTTCCAGGGAGGCCTCCCGGCTCTCCACCGCGTTGATGACGTACTTCTTGATGGCGGTGAGCTCACTTTCCGTCAGGGAGCCGGTGAGGACGTAGACCTTGGCAGTGCGGATGGTGGGGCGATTGCCCTGGGAGATGATCTGGATGCACTGGGCGGCGGAGTCCGCACGCTGGTCGTACTGACCGGGCAGGGGCTCCACGGCGAACACGGTCTCCCCCTGGGGCACGTCGTAGCTGACATCGTCCACCTGGGGCTCGGAGAACACGGTGTTCACGGCGTAGGAAAACAGGGCGTCGTCCATGTTTTCCGCGTCGTAGCGGTTCAGCACCCGAAGGCCGGTGAGGCTGTGAATCTGCAGAAAATCCCGGATTTCCCGCAGAAGGCCCTCTGCCTCGTGACGCTCGCCCTCCTTTTTTTCAACATATACACGATAAACCATGCTCTATCCTCCTTACAGGCTGGCATCCCTCAGGGAGCTTTCCAGCAGCTCCCTTTGTATTTCCGCCACATTGTTGGGGGCATCCGGATCGCCGTGCCGAGCTGCGCGCTGGCTCCAATACAGAGCCTTGCCCAAATCCCGCTGTACGCCCTGTCCCTGCCAGTAGAAGTAGCCCACCTGGCACTCCGCCAGGGGATAATTCTGAATGGCCAGCTTCATGTGTCCGGCGAAGCAGGCGGCGTAGTCGCCTTTGAGATAATAGGTGTCGATCAGCCTGCCGCACTCCTGAAAGGCGGGGCAGTCCGGGTAGCTGTGAAACGCTTCGGGCTGGGGCGCTGCCATGGCCCGTTTGCCGATGTCGCTGCGGCGATATGCTCCCTCAAAGCGGACACCGTCGGAGAGCCGGTAGGCTTCCCGGATGGCTTCCTCCAGGGTGTCCGCCACAGCGGTGGTGCCGGTGACCCGGCCGCCGGAGGTGACGAGCTTCCCGTTTTCCTCCTTGGCACCCGCAATGTAGGTGTGCTCCAGGGCCTCTGGAGTGAAGGTGATTTCGAAGCCCTTTTTATAGGAGGTGGGGTAGCCGTTGGACGCGGTAATGACACAGCAGGCGTGCTTGTCCGCGAAGCAGACCTCGGTCTCCGCAAGGGTGCCGTTGGTTGTCGCCTGCATGACGGTCAGCAGGTCGCTTTCCAGCAGGGGCAGCACCACCTGGGTTTCGGGGTCGCCGAAGCGGCAGTTATACTCGATGACCTTGGGGCCATCGGGGGTAATCATCAGGCCAAAGTACAAACAGCCCCGGAAGGTGCGGCCCTCGGCATTCATGGCCGCGATGGTGGGGAGAAAAATCTCCTCCATGCACCGCTGGGCTACCTCGGGGGTGTAGTAGGGGTTGGGGGCCACGGTGCCCATGCCGCCGGTGTTCAGGCCCGTGTCGTTGTCCCCGGCACGCTTATGATCCATGGAGGACACCATGGGCTTGACCACCTTGCCGTCGGTGAAGGCGAGAACCGACACCTCCGGGCCGGTGAGAAATTCCTCAATGACCACATGGTCGCCGGACTTGCCGAAGATATGGCCCTCCATCATATCCCGGACGGCGGCTCTGGCTTCCTCCCGGGTGGAGGCGATGATGACGCCCTTGCCCAGGGCCAGGCCGTCGGCCTTGATAACCGTGGGGATGGGGGCAGTGTCCAGATAGCGCAGGGCATCGGCCATATTGTCAAACACTTCGTACCGGGCGGTGGGGATGCCGTATTTCTTCATCAGGTTCTTGGAAAAGACCTTGCTGCCCTCGATGATGGCGGCATTTGCCCGGGGGCCGAAGCAGGGGATGCCCTTGGCCTCCAGGGCGTCCACACAGCCCAGCACCAGAGGATCGTCCGGGGCCACCACCGCATAGTCGATGTGATTCTCCACAGCAAAAGCAACTATCTTTTCAATATCGGTTGCCCCGATGGGAACGCAGACAGCATCCTGAGCAATGCCCCCGTTTCCGGGAAGGGCAAAAATTTCAGTGACTTCCGGGTTCTTTTTCAGGCTCTTAATGATGGCGTGCTCCCGCCCACCACCGCCGACGACAAGTAATTTCATAGAAACCTCCTTAAAGATGGAGTGAATTTCGATGGGAAGGAAAATTGTTGTTTTCAGGTGCGCACCCAAAAAAATGCTGTCATTGCGAGCCAGTGCGCACACTGGCGTGGCAATCCCCCAAGGATTTAGGGCCGTTTTCGTTCCGTTTCCCCATTCAACCGGGGATTGCCACACCAGTCTGCGGACTGGCTCGCAATGACAGCATGTTTTGCTACGCTAAACAACAATTTATCGCATTTTCTGGCGGAACAGCAATTGACCTGAATTGTCAATTCTCAATTGTCAATTGTCAATTAACTCAGTGGTGGAACAGGCGCATGCCGGTGAAGGCCATGGCGACACCGTGCTTGTTGCACTCTTCGATGACCAGATCATCCCGGATGGAGCCGCCGGGCTGGGCGATGTACTTGACGCCGGAGGCCACGGCCCGCTGGATGTTGTCGGCGAAGGGGAAGAAGGCGTCGGAGCCCAGGGCCACATCCTGCCGGGAGGACAGGAAAGCCTTCTTATCCTCGGGGGTCAGGGGCTCGGGACGGACAGTGAAATACTTCTGCCAGTTGCCCTCGGCGGTGACATCCTCCTCGTTGCCGTTGATGTAGCCGTCGATGACGTTGTCCCGGTTGGGACGGCTCAGGTCGGGGCGGAAGGGGAGGGAGAGGGTCTTGGGATGCTGGCGCAGGAACCAGGTGTCGGCCTTGGAGCCAGCCAGGCGAGTGCAGTGTACCCGGGACTGCTGGCCCGCGCCAACGCCGATGGCCTGGCCGTCATAGGCAAAGCAGACGGAATTGGACTGGGTGTACTTCAGGGTGATGAGGGCCACGATCAGGTCAACCTTGGCGGATTCGGGGATGTCCTTATTCTCGGTGACCACGTTCTGAAGAAGCTCCGGGCCGATTTTAAAGTTGTTCCGGCCCTGCTGGAAGGTGATGCCGAAAACCTGCTTGGTTTCCTGCTCTTCGGGGATGTAATTGGGGTCGATGGCAACCACATTGTAGTTGCCCTTGCGTTTGGTTTTCAGAATGGCCAGGGCTTCATCGGTATAACCGGGGGCGATGACACCGTCGGAGACCTCCCGGGCAATGAGGCTGGCGGTGGGCGCGTCGCAGACATCGGAAAGCGCTACCCAGTCACCGAAGGAGCACATCCGGTCGGCGCCCCGGGCACGGGCGTAGGCACAGGCCAGGGGATTTTCGTCCAGACCCTCGATGTCGTCCACAAAGCAGGCCTTCTTTAACTCCGGGGGCAGAACCCGGCCCACGCTGGCGCTGGTGGGGGACACATGCTTGAAGGAGGTAACGGCGCACTGACCTGTGGCCTCCTTCAGCTCCTTGACCAACTGCCAGGAGTTCAGAGCGTCCAGGAAGTTGATGTAGCCGGGACGGCCGTTCAGAATGGTAATGGGGAGGTCGCTGCCATCGGCCATATAAATCCGGGCAGGCTTCTGGTTGGGGTTGCAGCCGTATTTGAGTTGGAATTCGTTCATGTCCATATCTCCTTAAGTGTGCTTGTTGAGGATGCGCTGCTCGAATTTCCGGGTTTTCAGATCCGTATAGCGGACGAAGAGGGAGATTTTGTTGCTCTCGTTCAGGTTCTCCCACAGCTCCCGGGTGAAATCGTCAATATTCTGGGGGATGGAAACCCGCTCCGGCTCCCCCTGGAAGGTGGGGATCACGGGATTGCCGTCGCAGACATAGGTGTGCAGGAAGTGGCCCAGGCCGGGGGTGGCGGGGTACTCATAGAAAAACCGGGCACAGCCCATTCCCTCGGGGTCGGCGGCTTTCAGAATGGACATCTTGTAGCTTCCATCGCCTGCCTGAAGGCCGGAGATGCGGGGGGTCCAGTTGGGGCCGTCATCCTCAAACTGCCGGGTGCGGAGAGCCCCTTCCCAGCTTTCGCCCCGGGCAAGGTACTCCCAGATGGTATCGGTCTGGTCGCCGTTGGTGACGATGAGGCCGGTGCCCGCCTCCCGGACGGGGTGGTAGATGATGAGGCGAGGATCCTTCATGAGGGAGGGATCGTAGGCTTCGGTGCGGATGCCGTCGGGCTCCTGGATGAACACCCGGTTGCGGCTGTTGACGCTGCGGCCCATGATGAAATAGGCGGCCACGGCTTGGCGTCCGTCGGGGGTGATGCCCAGCACGATGCCCCGGCCGGGGTAGGTATTGCCAGCCAGGCGCTCGGCCATGGATTTGACTTCGTAGACGTTCATTTACGCTTCCTCCTTGATGATGACGTGGCGGCCTTCCACTTTCAGACGACCCTGGCAGAAAAGGGACACAGCCTGGGGCAGGAGCTTCCATTCGGCCTCCGTCATGATGCGCTTTTGCAGGATTTCGGGGGTGTCCCCTTCCAGAACGGGAACCGCTTTCTGGGCGATGATGGGGCCGCCGTCACACTGCTCGGTGACAAAATGCACGGTGGCGCCGGAAACCTTGACCCCATAGCGCAGGGCCTCCTCGTGAACACGGAGCCCGTAGTAGCCGGGGCCGCAGAAGGAGGGGATCAGGGCTGGGTGGACGTTCATGATGGCGTTGGGGTAGGCGTTCACCAATTCCTCGGTGAAGATCACCATGCAGCCCGCCAGCACCACCAGATCAATGTCAAGTTTTTGAAGCAGCCCCACCAGGGCCAGGGTCATGGCCCGGTTGGAGTCAAAATCCTTCCGGGGCAGCACGAAGCCCGGGATTCCGGCATTTGCCGCCCGCTCCAGGGCGTAGGCCCCGGCCTTGGAGGAAATCACGGCGGTGATTTTCCCGCCGCCCAATTCGCCCCGGCTTTGGGCATCAATTAGCGCCTGGAGATTGGTGCCGCCGCCGGAAACCAGAACCGCAATTTTGGTGCTCACGCCAGGACCACCTTTTCTTCGCCCGGTGCTATGGAGCCGATGACATAGGCGGTTTCCCCATGAGCGGTGAGGATGGAGAGCGCTTCCTCTGCCTGCTGGTTGGGAACTACCACGCTCATGCCCACGCCCATGTTGTAGGTGTTGAACATATCCCGCTCGGGGATATTGCCAAAGGAGGCAATCAGGTCGAAGATGGGCAGCACGCGCACCTTGGACTTGTCGATTCTGGCGCAGAGGCCGTCGGGGATGGAGCGGGGAATATTCTCGTAGAAGCCGCCGCCGGTGATGTGGGAGATGCCCTTCACGTCCACCTTTTCCAGCAGGGCAAGGATGGACTTCACGTAAATCCGGGTGGGCACCAGGAGGCTTTCCGCAATGGTCTTGCCGCCCAGCTCTTCCCGGGGGACGTACAGCTGGGGGTTATTATTGTCAATGTCAAAGACTTTGCGGCACAGGGAGAAGCCGTTGCTGTGGATGCCGGTGGAGGCCAGGGCGATGACCACATCTCCCGCCTTCATCCGGGTGTTGTCGATGATCTTCTTCTTGTCCACGATGCCAACGGCGAAGCCCGCCAGGTCGTAGTCCTCCTGGGGCATCAGGCCCGGGTGCTCCGCGGTTTCGCCGCCGATCAGGGCAGCGCCGGACTGGACACAGCCCTCGGCCACGCCGGAGACGATCTGGGCAATTTTCTCAGGGTAATTCTTGCCGCAGGCGATATAATCCAGGAAGAACAAAGGCTTCGCGCCGCAGCAGATAATGTCGTTGACGCACATGGCCACGGCGTCGATGCCGATGGTGTCGTGCTTGTCCATGAGGATGGCAAGCTTCACCTTGGTGCCGCAGCCGTCGGTTCCGGAGACCAGGACGGGCTCCTCCATCCCGGCGAGATTCAATCCGAAGCAGCCGCCGAAGCCGCCCACGTCATCCAGGCAGCCTTCGTTCCTGGTGCGGGCAATGTGCCGTTTCATCAGCTCCACGGCCTTGTAGCCTGCGGTGATGTCCACGCCAGCGGCGGCATAGCTGGCGGACTGGGAGTTTTTGTGATCCATAATAACGCTCCTTTGTAAGAAGTTCGTTTGATAGATGGAAATGAAAATTGTTGTTTACAATACACGTTTCAAATTTCCTGTCATTGCGAACCAGTCCGCTTAAGTGGTGTGGCAATCCCCCGGTAAAATGGGGAAACGGAACGAAAACGGCCCTAAAACCTTGGGGGATTGCCACGCCAGTGTGCGCACTGGCTCGCAATGACAGCATTTATTGCTGCGCTAAACAACAATTTATCTGATAAATGGGTCAGTCCCTGCCGGTCCAGCAGTAGGTGCAGACCTTGTCCCGGTCCAGGCCGATGGCTTCCAGCAAGCCGTCCAGGGACTGGTAGCCCAGGGAGTCGAAGCCCATTTCCTTGCAGATGGATTCCAGCATGCATTTGCCCCGCTGGGTGGAGCCGTCGGCGTACTCCTCCAGGTGGTTCTGGCCCTCGTCACCCTCCAGCGCCTGGATGGTCCGACGGCTGATCAGCTCCATTTCGGAATTGCTCCGGGAGAAGTTCAGGAATTTGCAGCCGTACATGATGGGCGGACAGGCGGAGCGCATATGCACTTCCTTGGCACCGCTGCTGTAGAGGAAATCTACGGTCTCCCGCAGCTGGGTGCCCCGGACGATGGAGTCGTCCACGAACAGAAGCTTCTTGTCCTGGATCAGCTCGGGGACGGGAATCTGCTTCATTTCCGCCACCAAGTTCCGGATCTCCTGGTTGCTGGGGGTGAAGGAGCGGGACCAGGTGGGGGTGTACTTGACGAAGGGACGGGCGAAAGGCTTATGGGAGTGGTTGGCGTAGCCGATGGCGTGGGGTACTCCGGAGTCCGGAACTCCCGCCACGAAATCCACGTCCGGCATGGTGCCGGCAGCCAGTTCCTCCCGTGCCATGATCTCGCCGTTGCGGCAGCGCATGACCTCCACATTCCGGCCCTCGTAGTTGGAGTTGGGGTAGCCGTAATAGGTCCACAGGAAGGCGCAGATTCTCATCCTATCCCCGGGGGCGGCAAGCTGCTGCAAGCCGTCGGGGGTGATGCGGACAATTTCCCCGGGGCCCAGCTCGTAGCAGTCCTTATAACCCAGCTTGTGATAGGCGAAGGACTCGAAGCTGATGCAGCGGCCGTCATCGTTCTGGCCCACGAGAACCGGGAGCCTGCCCACCTTGTCCCGGGCGGCGATGATGCAGTCGGGGAACAAAAGCAATATGGTGCAGGAGCCGTCGATGACCTCCTGGGCGTGGCGGATGCCCTCCACCAGGGTTTCCTTCTGGTTGATGAGGGCGGCGGTCAGCTCCGTGTTGTTGACCTGCCCCGAGGACATGGCCATGAACTGATGGCCGGGGCCGGAGAAGGTTTCTGCCACCAGCTCCTCGGCGTTGTTGATGATGCCCACGGTGGAGATGGCGAAGAGCCCCAGGTGGGAGCGCACCAGCAGGGGCTGGGGATCGGTATCGGAGATGCAGCCGATGCCCGCGCAGCCGGTGAATTTCGTCAAATCCGACTCAAACTTGGTGCGGAAGGGGGTGTTCTCGATGTTGTGGATCTGACGCTGGAAGCCCCGGGCCTCGTCGTAGAACACCATGCCGCCCCGGCGGTTGCCCAGGTGGGAGTGGTAGTCGGTGCCGAAATAGACGTCATAAATGCAGTTTTTGCGGGAGATCGCCCCAAAAAAACCACCCATACAGGAATCCTCCTTGGAATAGACAGTGAAAGAATTAAGCGAAGAACAGCTTGTTCAGGGTCATGGGGTCGATGTATTCGCCGTCTTTGTAGACACGCATATTGCCGGAGGCTATCTCGTCAATGAGCATCACGTTACCTTCCGCATCGTAGCCGAACTCAAACTTGATGTCGTACAGGTCGAGACCCTTGGCCTTCAGGTCGTCGGCCACGATCTTGGTGATGGCCTGGGTCATGGATTTCAGGTCATCATACTGCTCCGCGGTCATGACACCCAGATCCACCAGGCCGTCCTTGGTGACCAGGGGGTCGCCCAGGGCGTCATTCTTGAAGGTGGTCTCCACATAGGCGGGCAGATCCTGGCCCAGCGTGCAGTAGTCGCAGTAGCGGCGGTAGAAGGAGCCCACGGCCTTGTAGCGGCAGATGACCTCCAGGCCCTTGCCGAAGACCTTGGCGGGGAGCACCTCCATAGTGGTATTGGCCAGGTCCGCGCTGACATAGTGGGTGCGGATTCCTGCGGCGTTGATCTTCTCGAAGAAGTAGATGGACATGCGCAGGTTCACATCGCCCACGCCCTCAATGGTCAGGCCCACGGAGTTCTCGCCGGGATCGAACACGCCGTCCTTGCCGGTGCAGTCGTCCTTGAACTTGAGCAGGTAGTTGCCGTTTTCCAGAGCGTAGACATTCTTGGTTTTGCCGGTGTAAACGAGCTTGCGGTTTTCCATGTTAAAGTACCTCTTTCTAAAGTTGTATGGTAATGGGTTGGTTTGATGATGGGAAGGAAAATTATTGTTTAGCATATTTACGCTGTCATTGCGAGCCAGTGCTCACACTGGCGTGGCAATCCCCCGGTTGAAA
>JBJEYY010000173.1:0-1693 GCA_051887095.1 Faecousia sp.
GCGCACTGGCTCGCAATGACAGCATGTTTTGTTACGCTAAACAACAATTTACCGCATTGAACAATATCGGATAGGAAGCTGGATTCGAAATGCGCAGAAATATATTGGAATATCTGGAGGAAACCGCGCTGCGGTGGCCGGAGCGGGTGGCGGTGGCGTCCCGGGAGGAGGAGATGACCTTCGGGGCGCTTCGGGAAGCGGCCCGAAATGTGGGATCGTTTCTGCTCTCCCGGGGCCATGGGCGGCAGAGCGTGGCGGTGCTGATGGAACGCTCCCCCCGTGCGCTGGCGGCGTTCCTGGGAGTGGTTTATGCCGGGGGCTGCTACGCGGCGCTGGATGCCGGGATGCCGGAGGACCGGCTGAAGGTGATCTTGGATACCCTGAAGCCCGGGGCCATTCTTTGTGAGGAAAATTCCCGGATGACAGCGGAGGGCTTGGCCCGCTGCTGCCCGGTTTATACATACGGCCCGGCGTCCTCAGCCCCAGGGGACGCCGCCGCCCTGGAACAGGCCATGGGGAGAACATTGGATACGGACCCAATGTATGTGGTGTTCACCTCCGGCTCCACCGGAACCCCCAAAGGGGTGGTAGGGTGCCACCGGGCGGTGATTGACTATATTGAAAACTTATGCGCTGTGCTGCCCTTTGACGCGGATACGGTGTTTGGAAACCAAAGCCCGCTGTATTTTGACGCCTATTTAAAGGAGTTCCTCCCGGCACTGAAATACGGTGCCAGAATGGAGCTGCTGCCACGGGAGCTGTTCTGCGCCCCCGTACGGCTGGTGGAATATCTGAACAAACGGAAAATAAACACATTGTGCTGGGTGGCCCCGGCGCTGACGCTGGTTTCCTACCCCGGAACCTTTGCCCGGGTGAGGCCGGAGTATCTGCGCTGCGTGGCCTTCGCCAGCGAGGCGCTTCCGCCGAAGCAGCTTAAGCTCTGGCGGGAGGCGGCTCCGGTGGCCAGATTCTTTAACCTCTACGGCCCTACGGAAGCTACGGGAATCTGCTGCTATTATGAAGTGAAACGTGACTTTTTAGAGGGGGAGGCCATTCCCATCGGCGGTCCCTTTCCCAATACGGAGGTGTTTCTGCTGGATGAACAGGACCGCCTGGCAGCCCCGGGGGAGCCGGGGGAAATCTGCATCCGGGGAAGCCGCCTGACCCTGGGCTACTGTGGGCAGGAGCAGGGGGGCTTTGTCCAGAACCCTCTGCAAAGCCTGTATCCCGAGCGAATTTACCGAACCGGGGACCTGGGCAGGTACAATGACCGGGGGGAGCTGCTGTTCCTGGGCAGGAAGGACGGCCAGGTTAAGCACATGGGCCGCAGAATCGAACTGGGCGAGATTGAGGCGGCGGCCACGGCCCAGGGGGAGGTCAGTTCCGCCTGCTGCGTGTATGACCCGGTGAAGGGCAGGCTGACCCTGTACTACACCGGGGAGGCGGAGGAAGGAATGCTGAGGGAATCCTTAAAGAAAAAGCTGCCCCGGTATATGCTGCCCCGGCAGCTGCGGAAGCTGGAAACCATGCCCCGGACAGAAAACGGGAAGATTGCCAGAAAACTGCTGGAGGAAGCGTAAATTGTTGTTTACACTACACGTTTCAAATTTCCTGTCATTGCGAACCAGTCCGCTTAAGTGGTGTGGCAATCCCCCGGTAAAATGGGGAAACGGAACGAAAACGGCCCTAAATC
>JBJEYY010000174.1:0-1687 GCA_051887095.1 Faecousia sp.
TGCGCGTGAAAGTCACTTTGAGATGCTCTGAGTGCAAGCAGAGAAACTACAACACTATGAAGAACAAGAAGAATGACCCCGACCGTCTCGAGATGAAGAAGTACTGCAGATTCTGCAGAAAGCACACCACCCATAACGAGACCAAGTAAGGAGGGGTCCGAGTCATGGCAGAAGCGAAAAAGGAAAACTGGTTCAAAAGAACCTGGGGCAAGGTCCGCAAGTACTTTCGGGAGCTCCGCAGCGAGCTGAAGAAGGTTGTATGGCCCACCCCGCAGCAGGTTGGAAAGAACACCCTGATCGTCGGCGCTTGTGTGCTGGTGGTGGGCGTGTTCATCTGGCTGTTTGACTTTGTAGCCCAGGTCGGCATTGACGCCCTCATCAAGGCCTTCGCCCGCTAAGGTGCATCGTCATGGCAGAAACTGCGAAATGGTATGTGGTGCATACCTACTCCGGTTATGAAAACACTGTAAAAGCTACCATCGAGAAAACCGTGGAGTCCCGTCAGCTGCACGATCAGATCCTGGCCGTTTCCATTCCTCTGGAGACCGTCACCGAGATCACCGAATCCGGCGTCAGCAAGACCTTTGACCGCAAGGTTTATCCCGGCTATGTGCTGGTAAAGATGGTGTACAGTGACGATACCTGGCACGTGATCCGGAATATCCGCGGAGTGACCGGCTTCGTGGGTTCCTCCAGCAACGACCCCACGCCCCTGACTGAGGACGAGGTCTACGCCATGGGCGTAGAAAAGAAGGAGATCATCGTGAACTACGCCGTGGGCGACACGGTACGGATCCTCGACGGTCCCTTGAGTTCCTTCACCGGCACCGTGGAGAGCGTGGATGTCGATAGCAACGCGGTGAACGTGATCGTGTCCATGTTCGGCCGCGAGACCTCCGTCGAGTTTGAGCTCGACCAGGTGGAGGTCGTTTCCCAGTAAACGCATCGGGCCGGATCCCCGGCCGGAACGTGGGAGGGGCGTAAAGCCCCGCAAGAAATGCGCAGCGCGCATCAATACCACATTTTATTCAGGAGGTGCTTATTATGGCACAGAAAGTCACCGGCATTATTAAGCTTCAGATTAACGCCGCTAAGGCGACCGCTTCTCCCCCTGTAGGCCCCGCTCTGGGTCAGCACGGCGTCAACATCGCCGCTTTCATCAAGGAATTCAACGCCCGCACCAAGGATCAGGAGGGCTACAAGATTCCCGTCGTCATCACCGTTTACGCTGACCGCAGCTTCACCTTCATCACCAAGACTCCTCCGACCCCCATGCTGATCACCAAGGCCATCGGCCTGAGCAAGGGTTCCGGCGTTCCCAACAAGCAGAAGGTCGGCACCATTACCCGCGCCCAGATCGCCGAGATTGCCAAGATCAAGATGCCCGACCTGAACTGCCCCACTCTGGAGGCTGCCGAGAGCCAGGTTGCCGGCACCTGCCGTTCCATGGGCGTTACCGTTGTTGATTGATGAATAGCCAATCCGGGCAGGCTATGACCCGGAAATGTGGGAGGATTTTTCCGCATCACCACGATAAGGAGGATAATTACATTGTTTAGAGGTAAAAAGTACCAGGAGATCGCGAAGCTGATCGATCGCTCTGTTCAGTATGACCCCACCGAAGCCCTGGATCTGGTTGTGAAGGGCGCTTCCGCCAAGTTCGACGAGACCGTCGAGCTGCACATCA
>JBJEYY010000175.1:0-1676 GCA_051887095.1 Faecousia sp.
TTACGGCCTTTGGTGGTAATCGTTACCTGGTTCCATTCAACCGGGGGATTGCCACGCCACTTAAGCGCACTGGCTCGCAATGACAGCGTTTATTTGACAAACACCAATTTGTCGCCCTCCGGGTGCCGGGGGGGGACAGAATTTGACCGCCGCGATATGCGGCGGTTTTTCCTTTGGAAAGGGCACGAAATATGGGGGCGGGGCATAGGATGCGCCGGGAGGGGTTATCATGCGCTACTATTATATTACCTTCCGCTCGGTGACTTTTGCCCAGCGGGGGGAGCGGGTGCTGCAATCGGCAAAAATCCGCTGCACGCTGCAGCGGACGCCCCGCTGGATGGAGGAACAGGGCTGCGGCTACTGCCTGCGGCTGTATACCAAGGAGCTGGCCGCCGCGGCGGAGCTGCTGGTGCGGGAGGGCGTACCCTTCCGCAAGCTGTACGAACAAACCGCCCAGGGGCAGCTGGAGGAGGTAACGCTGTGATCTATCTGGATTACGGGGCCACCTCCTTCCACAAACCGCCCCAGGTGTACCGGGCCGCGGCCCGGGCCATGGCAACCTGCGCCAGCCCCGGCCGGGGCGGATATGATGCCGCCATGGAGGCTCAGCGCTGGGTCTACCGCTGCCGGGAGGCAGCGGGGCGGCTGTTTGACTGTCAGCCGGAGCAGGCGGTGATTACCGCGAGCTGCACCCACGGACTGAACATCGCCATCCGATCCCTGATAAAGCCTGGGAATCGGGTGGTTGTTTCCGGCTTTGAGCACAACGCGGTGGTGCGGCCCCTGCACGCGCTGGGGGCGGAAACGGTGGTGGCGGGAAGGCGGCTCTTTGACTGGGAGGACACCCTGGAAGCCTTCCGCAAAGCCCTGGATCAGGGGGCGGAGGCGGCGGTGTTCACCCATGTGTCCAATGTATTCGGGTATATCCTGCCGGTGGAGGAAATGGCTTCGGCCTGCCGGGAGCGGGGAATTCCCTTTATCCTGGACGCGGCCCAGTCCGCTGGGGTATTGCCCGTTTCCCTGGAGAAATTGGGAGCGGAGTTTATCGCCATGCCGGGGCACAAGGGACTCTTAGGCCCCCAGGGCACCGGACTGCTGCTGTGCCGGGGGGATGCCCGGCCCCTGCTGTATGGGGGGACCGGAGGGGCCTCCCGGCCCAGAGAAATGCCCCGGGAGCTGCCGGAACGGCTGGAGGCGGGGACTATGAATGTGCCCGGCATCGCGGGGCTGACCATGGGGCTTGGCTATGTGCTCCTCAGAGGCCCCGAGGACATTTTCCGGCAGGAGCACCGGTGCCTGACAGGCTGCGTGGAAATGCTGAAAAGAAGGGGGCTGCGGGTGTTTTCCGGCCCCCATCAGGCGGGAACGGTATCGTTTCTGCCCAATATGGACTGCGAGGACGCGGCGGAGCTGCTGGCAGAGCAGGGCGTGGCCATCCGGGCGGGGCTCCACTGCGCACCGCTGGCCCACGAGAGCGCGGGAACAGTGGAAACCGGCACCGTCCGGGTAAGCTTCGGTTTCGATTCCCGCCCGGAGCAGATTTCCCACCTGGAACGCGCCCTGTCCCGGGCGGGGATTTGAAGGAAGAGAAAGACAAATTGGTGCTTGAATGTGCACGTTCCAAGTTTTCTGTCATTGCGAACCAGTCCGCTTAAGTGGTGTGGCAATCCCCCGGT
>JBJEYY010000176.1:0-1672 GCA_051887095.1 Faecousia sp.
TGCGCGCTGGTTCGCAATGACAGTTCTTTTTTAGTGCGATAAACAACAATTTATCTTACCTGTTTGCCGGGAACATCCGATACGCGGATCCCCTATTTCCCCAGCAGGGCCTCACCTGCCCGGAAAATATCCCCCGCACCCATAGTCAGCACGATGTCCCCGGGCTGGACCACCCGGCGCAGGAACTCGGTGACCTCCGGCAGGGTCTCGCAGAACACGCTGCCGGGAATTTCCCTGGCCAGATCCGCCGAGGAGATTCCCACGGTGTTGCGCTCCCGGGCGGCATAGATTTCCGCCAGCACCAACACATCCGCCCTTTTCAGCTCCCGGACAAAATCTTCAAACAGCGCCTTGGTACGGCTGTAGGTGTGCGGCTGGAAGGCCAGTACCAGCCGCTTTCCCCCCAGGCCCCGGACGGCCTCGATGGTAGCCGCCAGCTCGTCCGGGTGATGGGCGTAGTCGTCATAGACCTTGGCGCAGTGGTAGCTGCCCTTGTACTCCATTCTGCGGCCCGCGCCGTGGAAGGAGTGAATGCCCCTGGCCACGGCGTCGCCGGGGATGCCCAGCCGCCAGGCGGCGGCAGCGGCAGCCAGGGCATTCATGGCATTGTGGCGGCCCAGCACACCCATATCCAGGTGGCAGTAGATTTCCCCGTCGCAAACCACGTCGAAGTGCCGCCAGTCGGGGCACATGTTGGCAGCGTGGACCCGGTTGCCCTCCCCCAGTCCGAAGCAGACGCAGTCCAGGCCCTTCATGGCCTCCATCGTGTGGGGGTCGTCCCCATTGGCGATGATGGTGGAGGCCATGGACGCGAATTCGTGGAAGGATTTCTGGATATCCGCCAGATCCTTGAAGTAGTCTAAGTGATCCGCCTCCACGTTCAGCACCACGGCCAGGGTGGGGAAGAAATTCAGGAAGGAATCGCAGTATTCGCAGCTTTCCAGCACAATGGTGTCCCCATGGCCCACCCGATGGCCCGCGTGGAGCAGGGGCAGATATCCGCCGATCATTACGGTGGGATCCATCTGGGCCTCCATAAGGATGTGGGTCATCATGGAGGTAGTGGTGGTCTTGCCGTGGGTGCCGGAGATGCACACAGCGTTTTTGTAGGCCTTCATAATCTCGCCCCAGGCCTGGGCCCGCTCAAAGACGGGCACGCCTGCCGCCCGGGCGGCGGCGATTTCCGGGTTGTCGTTGTGGGCAGCCGCCGTGCGGATGACGCAGTCAGCCCCCGCGATGTTCTCCGCCCGGTGGCCGATGTGCACGGGAATGCCCTTGGCGATCAGCTCATCCGTGGAAACGGACGCGTTCATATCAGAACCCGTAACCACCATGCCCATCCCCTTGAGCACCAGTCCCAGGGGCCGCATGGAAACGCCGCCGATGCCCACCAGATGAACATGACGGCCGGGCTTTAAATAGTCGGCAATCAGCCTTTTCTCCATATCCAATCCTCCGATTGCGGAAAGTGTTCCAGTATCTCAGGGCATTATACATCATTCTTAAGAATTTTACAACACCCAATTCACCCACCGCCCCGGAAATCCCCCGATTTTCCAAGGCTTTTCTGCCCCATCCTATGCACATATGCGGTAAATTGTTATTTACATTACACGTTCCAAGTTTTCTGTCATTGCGAACCAGTCCGCAGACTGGTGTGGCAATCCCCCGG
>JBJEYY010000177.1:0-11368 GCA_051887095.1 Faecousia sp.
GGAACGAAATCTTCTTCGACAAGCTGGGAAGCTCCTGGCGGTGCGCCACGGCCACCGACGAGGTGGGGCGGTCGGCGACGCTGAACTTTGTGCACTTCTCGGAGGCGGCGTTCTACGAGTGCCAGCTCTCCAAGCTACAGGCGGGCATCCTCAACGCCTGCACGGCGGACGCTATTGTGATCTACGAGACAACCGCCAACGGATACGGGGAGGCCAAAGACCTGTGGGACTCCGGAACCTGCATCAATGTCTTCGTGCCCTGGTACCGGTCGGCGGAGTACCGGCGGGAGGGGTCATACTACCGGGATAAGCTGGCCGGGGATGGCTGGCTGGTGGAGCGGCTGGCGGTATTGCGCTCCATGGGGCTGGATGATGCCCAGTTGGAGTGGTACGCCTGGAAGTACGACGGCTACATAGACAAGCGGATGATCCGGCAGGAGTACCCCATCACGGCGGAGGAGGCGTTCCTGGCCTCCGGCTACGGTGTGTTTGACAACGAGAAACTGGCCAACCGGTTGGCCCAGGTGGAGCGGTTGCCCTGTCGGGTCGGAAAATTTGTGTACCGCCGGGTGGGTCAGCCCGTGCGGGGTGAGGACGGCGAGGTGGAGGCTGTGGAGTGGCGTCTGGAGGATGTCCGCTTTGTGGAGTCCCCTGGCGGCCTCATCCGCATCCACGAGGAGCCACGGGTGCGCCGGGACGGGCAGGGCCATGTGATCGGAGAGGCACCCTATGTGCTGGGCGGAGACACCGCCGGGGATGGCAGTGACTACTACACCGGCAAGGTCATGGATGTGATGAGCGGCCATGTGGCGGCCACCTTGCGCATCCAGCGCATAGACGAGGATGAGTATGCGGAGCAGATGCTGTGTCTGGCCAGGTACTACCACGAGGCTCTGATCGGCATTGAAATCAATTTCTCCATGCTCCCCATGACCGTGATCATGCGCAAGTACGGGTACAGTCATGTGTACATGCGGGAGGCCTACGACGATGTGACCCGCAAGGTCAGCACCAAGCCGGGGTGGCTGACATCGCCGACAACAAAGCCGTTGATCGTGGGGGAGCTGGTGGAGGCTGTGCGGGAGTGCCCGCAGATGGAGGCCGACCCGGAGACAATCCGGGAGATGATGACCTTTGTCAAGTCTACCACCGGCACCGGGCGGGACACCTACGGCGCCGCCGAGGGTTCCCACGACGATCTGGTGATGGCCCTTGCCATCGCCAACCACATCCGAGCCCAGGCCACGGCCACCTGGCAGGAGGTCAAGCTACCGGAGGACGACCTGCTGGAGCGGTTCCTTGGAAAGGACAAGACGGAAGAAAGTCAAAATTACATGGATTGGGAGGACATATAATGGCTTTACGCATTGAGCTCCGGCGTCTACGGATTTTCCGCAGACTGCGGGAACTGGAGGAACAGATGGGCACGCTGGACAAGCGGCTCCGGCGGCTGGAGTTGCGGGCGATGGAGGAGGACTGCCGCCGGGCGGCGACACCGCCAGAAAAGCTTCGGAAATCTCGGCAGGCGGGAGAAAACGGAGACACGGAGTTCGGGCGGGCGGAACCGGAAAAGGATGACCGCACGCAACACACGCAGAAGGAGCTGAAGGAATGGCTCCTGTTCCAGGATGAGTACCCAAAGGAGGGTGATGTATGAGTCAGGCAGAGGATCGGGTGACGACGCTCTGGGAGCGGTACCAGCAGGGACGGCGGTATCAGGATGCGGTGGGGTTGACAACCAGGCTCCCCCGCTATGTGCGGTTCGTAGAGGGCGACCAGTGGCCGCCGCCCACCAAGGACACCGCCAATCTGCCCCGGCCGGTGGTCAATATCGTGGAGATGATCGTGCGCAACAAGGTCTCTCAGATCTTGTCCACGCCGGTGCGGTGCGTGTATGTGGCCTCTGACCCCTCGGCAGATGTGTCGTTGCTCAACGATTTTGCGTCCTACATCGACAAGGAGCTGGGACAGGATGCTCTTGACCGTCAGGCGGTGCGCTCCGGTGCGGTCAAAGGATCGTACATCTACCACTACTACTGGGACAGCGAGGGACGGGGGCTGTCCGGCAATCACGAGGGGGCACTCCGGTGCGAGTTGGTTGACCCTCTGCGGGTTTTTGTGGCCGACCCGGCGGAGGTGGACGAGCAGAAGCAAAAGTGGATCCTATTCGCCACTCGGGAGCCGGTGGAGGCGGTGCGGCAGAAGGCCGACCGGGGGGTCAATCCGGACGACATCCAGCCGGACAGCGCTGTGGATGGGCGTGACAACCCCTACAGACAGACAGAGCAGGAGGGCACAGACCTCGTGACGCTCCTGACCTGCTACTTCCGTCAGGACGGGGAGGTCTACTGCGAGAAGGCAACCCAGTACTGTGTGGTCAACAAAGCGTTCCCGCTGACCCCAGACCTGGAGGCGGCCAGACGATCCTTGCGCAGTCAGGCCCCACGGGGCAAAGACGAAGGCGCAATCAAAGGCGGAGACGGAACCGGGCAGGAGAAAGAAGACCCGGCAGGAACCGGCACGCCGGACGAGGCGGACAGGCCGGATGCGCTGTCCGGGCAGGTCAAGCGGGCGGCCACCCACCTGTACCCGGTGGTGTGGGGGCAGTACGAGGTGCGGGACGGCTCCATCTACGGGCGGAGCGAGGTGGAGGGGGTGATCCCTAACCAGCGGGCCATCAACTACCTGATCGCCATGCAGATCCTCAACATCCAGGACACCGCCTGGACGAAATATATCGTGCACCCCCAGGCCCTGCGGGGGCAGGTGATCACCAACCAGCCCGGGCAGGTGCTACGGGACTACAGTGGCACCGGGAGCGGGATCAAGCGCATGGAGCCATACAGCACATCCGGAAAGCCGGAGGCGTTGGTGGATGCCATCCTGGCCATGACCCGGACTGTAACCGGCTCCACCGAGGTGATGACCGGAGAGGCACTGGGAGCCAATATGAGCGGTGCGGCCATTGCCCAGCTACAGAGTCAGGCTTCCATTCCGTCCGAGTCCCTGAAGCAGGCGTACTGGACGGTCAAGGAGAAGCAGGGGCGGGTCAAGGAGCAATTCTTCCGCACCCACTACACCCAGAAATCATTTGTGGCGGTCAGGCAGGGTCAGGGCCCTGTGGACGAGAGCGGGATGCCGGGGGAGCTGCGTGAGACGAAGGTATTTGACTCCCGGATGATGGAGCAGATGGGGCCGGTGGATGTGGTCTGCGAGGCCACCAGCGGCAGCCGGGCTTCCTCCGCCGGGGACATCCAGATGCTTGAGACCCTGCTAAAGGCCGGGCTGATCGATGTGCAGGTGATGCTGGAGGCGTACCCACGGGATGCGCTGGGCAACCGGACGGAGATACTCCGGGCTCTGCGACAGCGGGAGCAGTCAGAACTGCTCCAGCTCCGTGCCCAGCTGGAGCAGGCGTTGGCTCAGAATCAGACATTGTCTGAGCAGGTGCAGGCGATGGGGCAGACAGTGGAGCGGTCGGAGGCTCTGATACAGGCCAACCAACAGCTCCGGCAGATGCTGATCCAGCTATACACCGAGGCAATGATCAAGATCGGACAGCAAAACAGCCAGATACAGGCCGGAAACCAGCAGATCATGCAGACAACAAAGGATGCCACGGATTTTGCGTCCGTCATCGCAAGAAAGGCCGGGCTGATGGACACAGAGGACACAGAGGGCGGGGACAGCAAGGCTGTATAAAATCATCAAATACCCAGGCGGATAGGGGAAAGATCGCACTGAGCGGACATGGCCGACAGCGGACATGTCCGCCGGGAAAAGGAGAACAATGGACGGCACAAACGAGCAAACAGTGACCGGTGCGGCTCTGCCCGGCACGGGCGGTGCGGACTCGGGCACGGCCCAGAACGGGGCAGGCGGCGTGCGGACGGATGGGACATCCACAGGCACGGCGGAAACTCCTGCGGGGCAGGAAAGGACATCAGGGAACGGGACGGAACCAGGGGACAGCTCCGGGAAAAATGACAGCCACGGAGAGGACGGCAGTGGCGGGCAGGCACAGGCACCAAAATCCCAGACGGATGGGAAAAGTGCGGAAAATGCCCGCAGGCGGCGGGAACAGCAGACCCGGGATGCCATCCGCACTGCACAGGAAAAGGCCCGGGCAGAGGAGCGGGTATCCTCCATCATCGAGGCGTTGGACGGCAAGAACCCATACAACGGGGCGGACATGAAGGACGCCGCCGATGTGGAAGTGTTCCTGACCATGAAGCGCATCAAGGCCGCCGGTGGCGATCCGGTGGCGGACTATGCCAGAGCCAGGGCGGACGCTGACCGGGAATCTGCCCGTCGGGCGGCGGACGACCAGCGGGCAAGGGAGGATCAACGGCGGTGGTATGAGGAGGACAGGGCGGCCTTTGAGCGTGCGCACCCGGAGGTCAAGCTGTCCGATCTGCTGGCCGACGGTGATTTTGCCGACTACGCCGAGGGCAAGGTGGGCAAGCGGCCACTGTCAGACATCTACGACGGCTACACCCGCATGCAGCAGAGGCACAGCCAGGCGGCGGAGGAAAAGGCCGCCCAGGCACTGGCCAATGCACGAGCCTCTGCTGGTTCCATCGCCGGGAGCGGCGGGGCGGCAGAGCCTGACTTCTTTACCGAGGAGCAGGTGCGGAAAATGTCCCAGGCAGAGGTACACAAGAATTACGAAAAAATCATGAAATCCATGGAAAGGTGGAAAAAGTAAAGTATGGCTTACAACAATTTTATTCCGACCATCTGGTCGGAGACCTTCCTGCACGAGTGCGAGCAGGCAAGCGTATACCTGGAAGACTGCTTCACGGAGTTCCAGGGCGAGATCAAGAAGCGGGGTTCGGAGATCATCTTCTCCAATGTGGGCACACCGACCGTGACCATCAAGGACAGGGATGACGCCAATGACGACCTGCCTCCTGTTGAGACCGTGCCGGATTCGGCCTTCAAGATGGTCATTCGGCGGCTGGCCCTGTACAACTACATGGTGGGCGATGTGGACAAGGTGCAGAGCCAGGTGGATGTGATGAAGCGGCTGATGCACAAGCAGGCACTGTCTGTGGCCCAGCAGTTTGACTACTATGTGGCTCTGAATGCCATGCACTCAAACGCAAAGAAGCTGTTCACGGCGGATCAGCTGATCACACCCGGGGCCACGGTGTCCGGCACCTCCCTGAATGTGCTGGACGCCATTGACAAGGCGGAGGAGGCCCTGCGGGACAACAATGTGCCGGACGGGGAACAGCTTGTCCTCAACTGCTCCAACCGGTTCTTCACCCTCCTGCGGGCAAACATGCGCAATCTGTCCACGGACAACAAAGACCTTCTGGAAAAGGGAAAGCTCCGCCTGGCCTCCGGCATCATTGTCAAGCGGTCATCGGCCTGCCCCAAGAGTGCAAACGGGGCCACCGACTACATCATGCTGCGCACCAGGAATGCCATCGGCTTTGCCAAGCAGATGGATGAGCAGATCCCGTACAAGCCGGAGTCCAAGCTGGCCGATGCCATCAAGGGCGGGGTGCTCTTTGACACAGACCTGATGTGCCCCAAGGAAATGATCGTGCTCAATGTCAAGTATGCGTAAGGAGGTAAAGTGACATGGCTGCTACTGTTTTGACCGTGAGAAAATCCCTGCGACCGGATGAGTTCCTGGACGCCTTCGACAAGTCTGCCCTGACCACGGCGGTGAATGCCTCTGATGGGATGCTGGTGAACTGGGATTTCAACGATGACAAAATGATCCTTTTGATCGAGAACGCCAACGCATCCGCCGCACAGACCGTGACCATCCGGCACGGCAACGGCATCCAGGGGGTCAACGATCTGTCGCTGTCGTTGGCGGCGGGCAAGATGACCGCCGTGTGCATCAACTCCGGGCGGTTCAAGAACATTTCCGGAGACCTGAAGGGTCAGGTGAAGATCGACGGCACCTCGGCGGACATCAAGGTGGCCGCCTTCCGGCTGGCGTGAAATTATGCTTCCCCCACAGCGGTTTTCCCTGTGGGGGATTTTCTGAAAGGAGTTGAAAGTTGCAAAATGACAGTTGGTGAGATTTACATAGAAACCCTGCGGCTGATGTTTGCCACGGGGGCGGAGCGGTTGACGGTGGAGGATCTGCCGAGGCTCTCCACGGACGGGCAGTATGCGGACTACCTCCTGTCCATGCCGGGGTCGCTGAACCGGTGCCTGTCTGACATGGAGAACAAGAACGCCCTGAAGGGAATCCTGACGCCGATAGATGGACAGGGACAGGTGATGGAGGTGAGTCGGCCGGAGCTTGACCGGGTGACGGTAGAGACACCGCCTGAGACGGTGGTGGGCGTGCCGGAGCGGCTGGCGGCGTTGATCCCCTACTACATGGTGGGCGACCTGTACCGGCACGAGGATCCGGCACTGGCGGCAGAGTCCCGCAACTGGTACGAGGCCGGCATGGAGCAGGCAATGGCCCACGGGTACGAGGAGGTTCGGCAGGGCAGTGTGGTGACGGTCTATCCGGCGGGGGTGTGGTAAGAGCATGAAAAGTATGAATAGGAAAATGAGCTTTACGGCCCGCTGTGGAGCGGTACTGCTGTCTGTACTGCTGACATACGGCGGTGTGATGGGAGGTGTATACATGAGAGCGAATATTGTGCAGGACAGGAGCCGCAGTGTGCTGACGGTCGTCCCGTCCCGTGGGGTTGACCTGACATCCTCGACACTGGATGTGGACGAGCGGCGTGCCTCGGAGATGGTCAACCTACTGCCGGAAAACGGCACGCTGTACAAGCGGCCCGGCTGGCGGCAGGTGGCACAGCTGTTTTCCGAGGGGGAGGACGGCGTATTCCGGACGGGGACGGTGCACGGCATCTGGGCTGTGGAGGCGGACGGCGAGCGGTGCCTGCTGGCTCATGTGGGGACTTGCTTTTTCCGCCTTACGGGTAGCAACAGCTGGGAGGAGGTGACGGTGGTCGGTGGGTACAGACCCACGGACACCCGGAGCTATGGGTTTGCCCAGGGTGGGCGGCTCTACATCATCGGGGCCGGGGACTACTTTGTATTTGGAAAGACCGGAAACAGCTGGACGGTGCGGCGGGTGACGGACGGTGATGTGTACATCCCGGTGACCACTGTGGGCATCACGGACACGGGGGTGGAGGCCTCCGGACGGACATCGCTGGATCCGGTGAACCTTCTGACCGTGCGGCGTAAGAACAAATTGCTCGGGCGGGCATTGTCTGACACGGTCACGGAGCTGACCTGGCAACTGGACGGCAAGCCGGACAGGGGCAGTGATGTGGCTGTGGAGATCGTGACGATGGGCAGTGACGGGCTGGAGGTCACCTACAGGCTAAAGAGCGGGAACTACAAGGAGGTGACCATGAATGGCGGGCAGTCGCTGGTATCTGCCATGGCCAATCTGGTGCCGGAGGACGCCCAGCCAGGCGAGGATGGGAAGTATGCGTCCGGCGTATGTGTGGGCAGTATCAACTATCTGTCAGGCCGCCTGACCCTGTGGGGAGCCTATGCGGACGGAAGCGGGGACATGGTCACATCCCTCGCCCCTGCGGTGGAGGGTGTGGCCAACATCACCGTGGTCTTCAACTGCACACCGGCGGGCGGGGAAGAGCGGGTGGTACAGTCCGCCACCTGCGGCATCCTCTTCGGAGCCGGGGGCGTGGCGGACAGGCTGTTTCTCGGCGGGGTGGACGGATACCCGGAGCGGGTGTACTACTCCGGGATGCGTGATCTGACCTACTTCCCGGACACAAACTTCGTCTCCTGCGGCACGGCGGCCAGCCCTGTCACCGGGTTTTCCCGGGTGTCGGACGGGGTTCTGGCGGTACACAAGCAGGCGTCCGGACAGGAGCCGACCATCTGCTACCTGTCCGGGGAAACCAAGACAAAGTACGACGAGAGCGGGGCACTCTCCGACGCCTACGAGCCGTTCTATGTGGTGGCCGGGCAGGTGGATGCGCCGGTGGTATCGGCGGCGGCCTGTGCGGACTTTTACGGCGACCCGCTGATCCTGACACGGGAGGGCGTGTACGCTGTGGTCATCCGGGAGAACATCACCACCGCCGAGCGGTACCTGGTGGAGCGTTCCGCCTCCATCCGCAAGGCACTGCGGGGTGCTGACCTGTCAGCGGCCTGTGCCGCCGTCTATGGCGGGCGGTACTGGCTGTGTGTTGGCGGCATCTGCTATGTGGCCCAGGCGGATCAGACCTGGCGGGATGCGGCGGGCAATGTGCAGTATGAGTGGTACATCCTGGACAACATCCAGGCCACGGTCATGGCCGTCCTTGACGGGGCGTTGTATTTCGGCACGGCGGACGGCCGTATCTGCCGCATGGGGGACAGCGGGGAAGGGGCGGTTTACTATGACCAGACATCATACAAATGGCAACCCGGCACAGTTTCTGTGGCCAGTGCCACGGACAGCCGGCTGGCTCTATCCGGCGATCTGCTCTCTGACATGGACATCGTGGACGGGGACATCCTGCAATTCGGCTCCGGATTGTACGAGGAGGTGATGGCCGCCGGGGCGTTCACGGTGTCCGGCGGGCGGATCCTCCCGGGCGATCCGGGCGACACGGACGGCGTGCACGAGGGGGACAGGCTGGTGGCGGACGGGGTGGATTCGTTATCCGGCTTGACCATCGGCGGCGTGTACCTGGTGTCCGACACGGACAGGGCGGACGGCTCCTTCCGGCTTCTCGGCGAGGACGGGCAGGCGGTGGTGCCTGTGACGGCGGATTTCCGCCTCCTGCGGGATCTGTCCGGTCTGGAACTGACCGTCACGGAGCTGGACACGGAGGCGGCCACCTGCAAGCTGTCCATGCGGTCTGGGGAGCCGTTGCGGCTGACCACCATGACCTTCTGGCCGGATATGCTGACCGGGCGGCTGATCCGGCGTGCGCCGGTGTCCTGCGCCTGGTACAGCCGCACCTTCGACCTGGGCTCTCCGCTGCACGAGAAGTCGTTGCACCGGCTGGCGGTGTCTTACGAGCCGGAGAGGTGCGGGCCGCTGTCTGTCGGCTACAGAGCCAAAAACAGCCGGGCACTGCTCTCATCCGGCGGGTACGGCTCCATGCAGCTGGCGGACACGGATTTTTCAGACTTCAGCTTTTCCACCATGGCGGAGAGCTATGTGCGCCTTTTGCACACACGCCATGTGAACTATCTTATGCTGAGGTACGAGAGCGGGACGGCCACGCCCTGCTGTATACACAGTCTCTCCGTGGTGTACACGGTCACGGGTGAGATCAGAGGGGGGATGTAAATGGGTATCACCAAAACAAGCCTGGCCGTCAGAGAGGCCATGCGGCGCAAGTCCCCGGCCAATATGCCGGACGACCCGTCACGGCGTGGATGGACGACGGAGGAGATCAAGCGGGCGTACTACGACTATGTGATCGGTTCCACAAACTCCATCCTGTCCGAGCTGGACAGGATCATTGACCAGTACAACGGCGGGGACGGGGCTCTCATCGGTCGTATGCAGGAGCTGTATTCTAAGCTTACCGAGGCATTGAGGGAGCTGTCGTCTATTCCCGCACGGGTGTCCGATCTGGAGGCGACCTTGGGGAGCGGCCCGCTGTCCCTCACCATCGGGGAGGAGACGGGGGACATACAGCTGAAAAGCGGCGGCGATGTGCTGTCGCAGGTATCGTTGGGAGGACTTGAATTGAAACTGAATGGAAAAATTCTGTCGCTGGCCATGGTCACCGGGGCGGCGACCATCCTGCTTGGCTCCTGCGTGCTGGACGGGATAACCGGCGGGGGCAATGATTGCAAATGGACGGACACCGAGCGGGAGCAGCTGGCCACGGTGCTGGAGCACAACGCCTATGCGGACACGGAGGCTCTGGAAACGGCGCAATCTCTTATTGAGTCCCTGCGGGGAGGTGGCACACAGGAGCCTGCGGAGCCTGAGCCTGTGTACATAACCATGACATTCTCCATGCCCGGTGCGGTGGCTGTCATCGGTGGGAACACCATCGTGGACGGCTCTGCCTACATTGTGGAGGCGGGCACGAACGCCATACAGGTGACTGTACGGCCTGTGTCCTCCGACAATTCGGCCTGGCCGTCTGATGGGGCGGCCATCACGGTGGGTGGTGCTGTGCCCTCTGACGGGCAGGAGGTAAAGCTGGACGGGCTGTCCTGCTATCAGTTCACTGTCGTGCCGTCCGCTGACATGACCGTCTCCTGCACGCTGGCCGATCTTACGCCGGAGGAACCGTGGGTGGCGGTGTCCCTCTCGGTGAGCTGTGCCCTGCCTGCGTCCGGCTCTGATACCGGCTCCTACCTGCTGTACACGGGTGCCGGGCGGAGGTATGGCACGGTGGACAGCCTGCGGGATGTGCTGACCGTGACCTGCCGGTACGAGCGGACGGGGGAGGAAAAAACAGAAAACATCTCAGACTACACGCTGTCATCATCCACATTTGGTACAGGGACTATTACGGAGATGGAGGGAACCGACACGCTGACTATCAGCTTTGGAGACCTGACCGCACAGGTCTATCTGATCCTGGTGGCCGAGGACGAGTGTCAGGGCATGACCGTTGCATACAATGCCGCCTCTGTCCATGTGGGAGACAATGTGTCGAACATCTTCAGCACCATTGGGCTTAAGGTCGCAATGAAGTATCAGGGAGAGGTGGCCATCACCAAGGATAACTGGGCGGACTATGTGGGCATCTATTCCCACTCCTATCAGACCGCCGGGGATCGTCCAGTTGAGTCCGGGCAGGACAGATTTGCTGTGATACCTGCCGGAACCAATGAACCGGGGAGCGATACCGCATATCGGGATATACTGGTCAACGGTTGCTACAGCGTAACGATGACGCTGAATGGATGCACATCCAATCTGCCGGGCGGCCTGTACCTGGGCGGGGCAACCCATGTGTTTACTCTGACCCCGAATGCCGGATATGAGTTTGTATATGGCGATATTGTCACCGTCGGAACCTACACCATCAACGAGGACGGCACGGCGACTGTTACGCTGGCAAATCTGGAGGAGGACACCTCGGTGGTGGTCAATGCAACCAAGGTGCCTGCGGAAATAATAATATCCGTTGCAGACGGGAAAATCACCACAAACGCAACCACGATCACCGTTTCTGACGGAAATATTATATTGAATTGAGGAGGGCAGAAAAATGATTAAAAATGTCAAGTGCAACGGCGAGACCGTTACGCAGATCGTTGACGGGAGCGGAAACAAATTGGCAGACCTGACCGCAGAGGTGGAGAATGAGAGTTCATATGTGCTCCCAACCTCCACCAACGCCGGCGGGGAGTTATCGGCCGGGTCTACCATTGCGGCCGGGACATATTTCACTGGAGAGGCAACGGTGCCGAGCGGGAGCGGAGAGAGCAACCC
>JBJEYY010000177.1:11468-37697 GCA_051887095.1 Faecousia sp.
CAGTAACAGACTACACGCTTTCCGGTACGCTGACTGCCGGGCAGGACAATACAGTGACGGTGACATACCAGGGCAAGACGGCGACCTTTACGGTGACGGTGGAGGCAGATGAGCCAGTTTCGACCAGATTCAGGTTCTATGTGCCTGGCCTTGACAACGCTCCGGAGGAAACCACCATCAGCGAATCGGTGACCAATCAGGGGGCCGCTGCTTGGTACCAGGCTTTTGACGACATCGCCGCGCAGAGTAACGCCAACGGGAACTACAGCGTGACTTGTAGTCTTGACGATGAGGACGCTCCACATATGAAAGCAACGGACGGTGTGACAGACATGCGGTTTTATGTTTTCACGCCCAAGAGCGGTACATACGAAAAGACTTATATCCTGCACGCCGGGACGCACTCAAGCGAAAAAAATGCTATCCTGTCCTGCTGGCGTATCTGTCAAATACTGTGCACCATAGACCTGGCGAAGGCCATCAATCCAACACTAAAATATGTGTGTCAAAATGTGCGTTTTGTGGTGAATCCGTTGGTGAATCCTGCTATGAGTCTGTCAAATGGAAATCCGAATGTAGGCACCGCAGGCGTAAACTGTAACAGGAACTACGATGGCTGGTGGTCTCGTGTCAATGGAGGCGCAGGCTATGAGACCGGAGAATATCCGATGTCAGAGCCGGAAATGCGGTTTGTACGGGACACGATCCAGTACATCGGAGAGGACAACATCCACTCCGGCCTGGATATGCACAACGGTGCAGATTCCTCTGAGGATTACTGGGTTGGTTATAATTACGATATTCCAAAACAGGAAGACAATGTGCGAAAGTTGGTTGCCAAATGTATTTACGATGATGTCAACGGTTCAACGACTGCATACCTACCTGACGATTTCGTTGACGATAGCGGAAACAAGGTCGTGGATATGGTTGGTTCGAACATGACAATTGGCGGAACCAAGTACCGGACACCTCACTGCATGGACACTATGACCGCCGGAAATCTTACCAACTTTGGATATCGGGCCCTGAATATGCCTCTGCATACCTGCGAAGTGTTGAAATATTCGGCATTGGGATTGGGTGCCGGAGATGCGAGCGTGCTGAACAAGTCGGTGAAAATCTACATGAACCTCATCCTGATGGATTGCATTACCGATTATGATAGGGTGTATGACTCGATGGATTCAGCCAAACCTTTCAGGCTTAAATGGTGCGGAGGAATTCAGGAGAAATATTTCACGACGGCCTCCGAGGCGAATATCCTAAATGTGAAGCCGAACTGCACATATTCCTTCACAAGCGTTCAGGGCGTTTACAACGGGTTCAAATATTTGGCGAAAGACAGAACGCATGACTTTGAGTCGGCTCTTGCTACCGGAGAAATCGCTGAGATGGGGGGAACGGCATCAAACACGGAGAGCCCGGTACCGTATGAAAAATTGTTGACCCCGAGCACATTGCAGATAGAAAGCCAATACGGCACGAGGGGGTATTTCACGCTATTGCCAGAAAGCGGTGAGTACAGTCAGACAATCGTGCTATATGGAGGGCAAAACAGTCGATATAACACCAGGCCGACAGATTCAAATGCAATGATCTACAAATTGCTAAAGATTCTGCGTGACTATTCGAGCGTACATACCAAACTGGCAGAAATCCGGGATAAATGTAGAATCGTGGTTATTCCGTGCCTGGCCACCGGGGACACGAGCTATCCGGAGGACATGGGTGCCGCAACAGGAAATGCTGCGCAAACCTGTCTGTGCGACATGCTCTCCGATATAGGAACGGTTGACCTGTTTGTCCAGATTTGGGCGATAAATACAGCTAATCTTGGGTATAAGTACAATAAAACAGACTCTGACGGAAACACGCTTGAACGGCTGTGCATGGCTGACACGGGGTCAGACTACGGTGTGCGGTTAGCGCAGATGGTAACGGACATGAATGTCAATGAATTTTCCTCGGTGCGGTATGAGCTGACAGGTACTATTTGGGATTCGGACGAGGCTGTGAAAACTAATAGCCTACTACACTACCTGAAGGAAAAAGGATATGTCGCGGATGCTGTCAGAATCATGCCAACTATTGACCTGGCCGCAAAAGCATATGCAAACGAACGATTCAATGTTTCGGGAGGCGCAGAGTCAACCACAGCGGCGATCAGTGTAGCCGACTTTCAGAAGCTGAATAGCGAAACGGCACGAAGGGTTTCAATGCTGGTCAATGTAATCGGGTGTGCGCTGTAAAACGATTACAATTCCTATCCGTCATCCTGAATTTCCTCCGGTCATGGGGCGGAGGGGGAGGGGCAGGCAGTATGTCTACACCTGGGATGGGACGAATGTAACCTACAATCAGTAAAGGAGAAACTGAAATGAAAAAATCAAAGAAAGTATTTATCCTTCTTTCCACCGTCGCACTGGTCTGTGCGGCGGGGGGCGGGGCGGTCTACTACGGGTTTTTCATGGATCAGGCGGAGCGGTCGGCGGTGGCGGACTTTGTGCGCAGTCTGATCCAGGACAAGGTGGCACCCTACGCCATCCTGGCTCTGGCGGCGGTGCTGTCCGTCATTGAGTGCACACGCCCCTGGCTGACACGGATCAGCCAGGCGGTGGCCAGGATACTGACCGGGCAATCCGCCTTCGAGTCTGCCGCCAGGACGGCCGCAGGCATGGAGTCAGAAAGCCGCCGGGCGGTGGAGGCTATGCAGGCCTTTGAGGCGGCGCAGGAGGAACGGGCCGGGCGGATGGAGGCAGAACACAAGGAGGCACTCTTGCGGCTTCAGGCGGAGAATCTGGCGGCATATGATGCCCTGGCGGCGGCTGTGGCGGGCAGGCTGGACAGCATGGAAGCGGCCACAGCCTACAATGCGCAGACGGTGTCCATTCTCTCCCGGGCGTTTGCGGTGGCTCTCGGAAACAGTCCGGAGCTGGTCAAGGCCGGGTATGCGGCCAAGGTGATGGCCATCCTTGGCGAGGTTCAGGCACCGCCGGAGACGGGAGAAAACGGGAAGGGAACAGATAAGGAGGCAGAGAAGGAGGCAGAGCATGGGACAGAGAATGAAAACCGAGCGTGAGAGTCAGGAGAAGCAGAAAAAACCCAAAACCGTGGAGAGCTATCGGAAGCAGATCCTTCTGTGGCAGGTGATCGGGTTTGCGGTCTGCGTTCTGCCTCTGCTCATCACGGTGTATGTGAAGCGGGGGGAGCTGATCGCCGGAGGCTCCGGAATCAGGGTTTCGGCGGGGCTTCTGATCGTGCTGGTGGTGGCTCTGCTGGCCGTGCTGGGCAAGATGAAAATGCCTGGCCGGGTGGTCTCGGTGGGGGCGGCCTTCGCTGTGTCCTGGCTGCTTGAGTCCTTGCTGGACAACCTTGTCCTTTTGCTGGGGGTGCTCTTTGCCGGGATCCTGGTGGATGCGCTGGTCTGTGAGACCCGGGTGCGGAAGCTACAACGAACTGTGGAGCGGATGGAGAACCGGGAGGACATGACAGCCGCCACGGCATCCGCCCTGGCGCAGGCGATGAACGGAGGCAACAATGAGTAACTTTTCCGAAAAGATGCGGAATTTCTGCCGCCTGTATCTGACCTATGCGGTGCTGGCCCTTGTCTGTCTGGCCTACATTGCGCTGACCTCCCTTGTATCCATTGACAAGACCGGGAAGACCGTGAGCATGATCTTTGCGGACGGGGCGTTGGCGTTCCTTGTGGGCGTCTGCATCAACAACCTGTTCCAGCAGCAGGGGCTGACCATTGGCGGCATGGAGGAAAATGTGGTCACGGCCAGAGAGCGGTACCGGGCTACGGTCGCCCGGGTGTCTATCCACTATGACAGGCTGGACGCCTGGTGCGCCGACATGAACGCCAAGACCCTGCGCACCGCCCGGTGCAACCTGCTCTCGGCGGTGTCCCTTTCCTACAAGGCGGTCTTCGATGAGGACGGCCAGGCGTTGGTGCAGGGATATCAGCCCAGCTACCGACGCTTCCGCCTCCTACACCCTGACACCTGGTCAAGCCCCGGGCACAACCGGATGGAGCGGGCACGGGTGGAGGCGGTGCAGAAGGCAATCCATCTGAAGCTACACCAGCTGACGCCGGGGGAACTGCTCTGCGAGGAGGGAGGCGGCATGGATCCCTTTGACTTCGGGCTGTCCAAGCGGAAGTATGTGGCCAGGGAAAACATAAAGAATCTGCTGTCCAAGGTCGCCACATCCGTGGTATTCGGGCTGTACACGGCAAGACTGCTGGAGTCCTTCAGCCTGGCCAAGCTGTGCTGGGTGGTGCTTCAGGTGGTATTTTTCCTGGGTCTTGGCACCATTCAGTTGGGCGGTGCACGGGAGTACATGGTGACGGTCTATGCCGGGCGGCTGGATGCAAAAAATATGTACATGAATCAGTTTGAAACGGAGGTATTGAACCGTGGCGCAGAAGAAATTGAATAGCCTACAAAGGGCGTATATGCCGCAGGAAAGAGATCAGCAGGATGGGACGGAAAAATTGCCGGATTGGATGGGGAATCTTCTTGACGATCTAAAGAGCAAGAGCAGACAGAACAACGTGAACAGTGAATCGAATCTTTCTTACGGAAGAACGAACAAAGGGGATATACAGCAGACAGGGACGGGCAGCGGGTTCCTTTCAGAGTTCCAGAAAGCATACGGCGTTCCGTACAACGGGAATGTGCCGAAGAAGGTGGAGGGAATGAGCGATGAGGCATACCAGAATATGCTGGCCATGCAACGGGCCTACCTGACAGAGCAGGGCGCACAGGCGACCTACGACGCAAAACAGGCGGCGGCGGACACGGCCTACACAGCGGAGGCGGACAGGCTTGCCAAACAACGGGAGCAGTCAAGGCGGGATGCCGGGGTGATGCTGGAGAAGCTCTCCCGCTACCTGCCTGTGGCTCAGAAGGCCCAGGGGCTGACAGGCTCCGGCATGGCACAGAGCCAGTCGCTGGCGGCCTACAATGACACGCTGAACCACATGGGGCAGGCGGATGCCACATACACGGACAGCATGAACAGTCTGGACGCCTACCGGGCGGAGGGGGATGCGCAGAGGAAAACGGATCTTGAGACGGCCAAGACCCAGGCGGCCCTGACCGAGAACCAGGAGCGGGCGGACATTTTCGCCGCTTACCGGGACCGGGAGGAGGAGGCGGCCAATGAGTACGATGACTTTGAATCCTATCGGGAGCTGATGCAATCAGAGGTGCAGCGGATGGCCTCCGAACGGGATGACGGGAAGATCGAGAAGGGCGTATTTGACGACTACCTGGAGCAGGTACACGACAGCGACAAGTACAAGTCCATGTCGGAGGCCCAGAAGAACATTATTGACAACAACCTGGAAACCTGGAGGAACGAATACGGAGAAGTGGAGGCAGTTTCCGGAGATTCCAAAAAGGCGGTGAATGTGGGGGTAGCGACATACAAAGATGGGGTTAACTGGATTGGAGGAATGGGAAAATGGGATACCTTCAGAGTTGAAGCAGGCGGGAAGGAATATGAAATAGAATCAACAGGGGAGGTAAAAAGCAAGGCCGTGACTGAAGCGGCAGAGGAAGCCTATGACGGGGAGGTCTTTGGATATGGAGAAAAGCTGTACATGAAGTACAAGGGAAAGGTATATGGAATCAGAGAGGAAAAGGGAAAAGGAACGCAGTACAGGTCACTGTACAATCTGATCTTTGGAAGTTAGGAGCATAACATGGGAAAAGAGTACAAGTCCGCCTCGCAACTGATGCGGGAGGCGGAGGAAAGGAGGGCATCGGCGGCAATGACCGCCGGTGCCGCACAAAAGTCGGCGGAGGAGCTGGAGATCGAACAGGCTCGGGCAGAGACAGAGAGCATAAAGAAGAACATAAACATTTTTCAGACAGCCATTGGAACACTCATTGACACGGGTTTCAATATTGATAAAGGGACACTCAAGGGGCTTGAGGGCATTGTGGATTTTGTCATAGGCCTCAGGACTGCGGTGCCGGTAGGTATCAATTACCTGTGCGGAGGTGATTGGGATGAAAAGATCAAGCAAATTATTGAATACGATGCCACCGGGAAAATAATGGGTCTACGAGAAGATTTGACAGGCATGATTTACGGACGGACAACGCTGGATAGCTCGCTGTACAGGCAGAACAAGGCCGGTCAGATGGTGGCAGAGGTGGAGCAGGCGGTGGGGCAGATGCTCCCCTCGGTGGCGGTGTCCATTGCCACGGCGGGAGCGGCTGCCCCTGAAACGGCGGCTTCGCTGGGAACGACGGTGCAGGGCTTGGCACAGGCGGCGTCGCTGGCCACCCTTGGCGTTTCGGCGGCGGGAACAAGTACGGAGGCTGCCTATCAGGACGGGGCAAACTTCGGGCAGGGTTTGGCCTACGGTGCGGTGTCCGGTGGCATTGAAGTGGCTACGGAGAAAATGTTCGGCGGTGTAACCAGTGCCATTTACGGAAAGGGGATGCTCCCGCATGTGGTGCCCACCATTGCCAACAAAGGGTTTGTGCGGGTTGGTCGGGAGCTTCTGGAGGAAGGTGTCGAGGAGGTGGTCTCCGAGCTGGCCAGCCCGATTGCAAAGACCATTTACAAGGGCGGTGCGGCTCTGGACGAGTACAGCACCGCAGACTACTGGAAGGGGGTGGGCAAGTCCTTTGCGATGGGTGCGGCCACCTCTGCCCTGTACACCGGGACAGTGGGCTATGGCGTGGCCAAGGCCACCGGCGGGGCCGTGGGTAAAGAGGCTGACATAGAGGGACTTCTGGAGGATGCGGAGAAGCTGGCGCAGAAGCGGGAGTCCGTCTTTTACAGCTACAAGTATGACCGGAATACGGATGCCAGGATCGGCGACCAGATCGCCCGGCGGTATCAGGAGATTTCAAAGATCCTTGTGAAGATGGATCCTGCCAAGCGGTCGGCGGCTATTGAAAAGTTCTCGCTGGGGAAGGCCATGGCGGAGGACGGTCAGATAGCCGCAGATTTTGCCGACAAGTTGGGAATCCGCACGCAGGAGCAGAACAGCACGGGCGGCGTGAATGCGGCTCCTGGGGGAAATCTGGGGCAATACGCAAGCCCGGGCGTGGATGCGTCGGCGGCCGAGGCGGCGGCGTCCGACATGGGGCTTTCCGTTTTTCATGGGGAGCTGACCGGGGAGAGCCGAACCAACTTCCGGGACTTCCTGAAGACAGCCCGGAATCTGAACCGGCAGACCGGCGGGCGGTTCAATTTTGTGTTGGTGAACAGCTCCGGCGTGGACGGGAGCCAGGTAAAGGGTGCCTATGTCCGGCAGGGCGATCTGGTGCTGATCAACACGGACACGCTGGCGGACAGCGGGAAGACGGCGGATGCGCTGTATGAGAACTGGTTCGGCGTGACGGTGGAGGAGGCCATGCACCTGGCCAACAACACGGACGAGGCACTGCGTAGGGATGCTTACAGTTCGCTGGCACAGCTTCTCTCCGAGGATGAGGAACTGGTCAGCAAAGTGAGCCGGGAGCTTGTGGAGGACGGTTACTTCACCGAAGAGCAGGTGAAGAAGTTCATGACAGCGGACTCCCTGACAGAGGATGAGACGCAGGCGGCAAATGTCTTCTTTGACGAGCTGTTTGCCCACATGGCCAGGCATGAGCTGTCCACCAAGCACTTCTTCCAGCGTCTTGCCCGGCGGGACAGGAGTGCCATGGAGCGGTTCCTCCATGCGTTGAAGCAAACCATGAAAGCCACCGCCTCCGGAAAAGGAAAGGCCGCCCAGGGCTTGACAAAGCGTGCCCAGGCGGCGGAGCGGCTGTTCATGGAGGCCATGGCGGAGGCCGGGTTCAAGGCGACTGAGGACGGGAAGATCATCGGGGTGAATGATGAGGAGGAGGAAGAAATACGATACTCATTGAGAAAAGAGTTTACAGGTGAATTTGACGAATGGATGGAATCTAAAACGCCAACACAGAGAGCTGCGGATGGAGGTTATTTCAAAATAGGGCGAACATCCAGTGCGCTTGGAAAGATAGGTGTCAGAGACGCAAACATCTATTGGAGAAAATCAAAAATACAAATGATAATGGAAGAACATCCCAATATTACAGAAAAAATAATCAAAGACATTCCGAGTATCGTGGAAAAGCCTGTACTTGTCATGAAGTCAAAAACACGAGACGATTCAATTGTAATTTTCGGAGACATCAGGGTGAAAGATTCGATTGTCATGCTTGCGCTTGACTTGACACCGAAACAAACGGGAGTTCTTGAGGCCCAGTTTAATTTAATAACCAGTGCCTATGATAGGACGAATGAAAATGCAGCCAATTTGATTACAAGTTCTGATATACTGTATGTAGCAGAAAAAAACAGAGTCGATACCTTGCTGATGCCGCTCAGGGTACAATTCCCGTCAGGCCAGCAAGCGTATGACTCTGCTACTGGTAGTATATCATACAATGGTGAAAATGTCAATATCAACGGGAAAAAAATTTTTGTGAGGATGCAGAAGAATGGAAATGGTGCAAAGAGTACAGGAGAAACAATAAGTGAAAAACAAGACATAAGACAATCCAAAAAGGCCGCCAAACGGGATGAGGTAACGCTTACGCCGGAAGAGGCCGCCCGGGAGGACACGCCCTTCGGTCATGCGACAAGAAGAATGCTTGAGCGGGACGGAGAAACAGGCGAGAGCCGGGTAGAGACGGACGCCGAGACAGCCGGCGAAACGCCGGACGAGATCGGCGAGTATGTGCGGTTGAACCGGTATGGGCAACTCTGGGTGTACGGACACGAGGAGGCGCAGAAAGCCTTTGACAAGGCCATGAATGTCTTGCAGTCTGCCATCAACGAGGAAACCTGGAAAACAGAGGGAGAGGTGGCAAAGGTACAGTTCCTTCGGTCGGACGAGCGGAAGACTGTGGACGAGCTTTGGCTGGCCATGAACAACGCACAGACGGAGACACAGAGGCGGCAGGCCGCCGTGGAGCTGGCGCAGGTGCTGTACAAGCGAGCCAGGGTGGAGGTAGTTGTCGATGACGAGAACTTCCACCGGGCGGAAGATGTGGTGAACTACCTGAAACAGTATCTGCACCGCATGGATCTTGACAGTATCAAGTCGGAGATCCAATACAGGGAGGACGGTGCCGCCGCTGACATCCTCCGGCTTTGGAGCGGGAAGAAGGGTGGCAGTGAGCGGTTCACGCCGGATCAGATCTCCGAGGAGTTTACCAGTCAGACGGGCATTGTGATTGAATCGGATCATCCGGCAGACATTATGATGGAGCTTCATGAGCGGTATTTGGAGGCAAGAAAGGAGCTGGAGCGGCAGGGGAAGTTCGCTCTTTCCGAGAAATTTGCGGCTGAAGACACTGACATCAAGAATATTGCCGATGTCCTGATGGAGATCATGGAGACCGGGGGCGAGATAACAAGTCCGGCGGAATTACTGGATGAGGTATCTGAACAGAAGAGGAGGTTGGAAAGCAGGGAAAAATGGACGGAAAAGAGACTGGATGAAAAGGAAGCGTACCTGCAAAAGAAAATAAAGGCGGTAAAGGAGGATGCGAAAGAGAATATCCAGAAAGCGGTTGACAAGAACAGGGAGCAGTTGGCGGCAAATTACTATGCGTCACGGGCTGCCTACATTGCCGGAGGCATCCGAAGCTGGAAGTCCGGGGAGTTTCAGGCGGCGGCGGAGAAGTCAAACAGCGACATCCTGAAGGGCACGCTGGGCAAGCTGTCAAAAATCTACTACCGGGGCAATCTGGCGGTAGACCCTACCAAGCGGGTCATGCGGGAGCTGCACGACTGGTACATCACGCAGGAAGCCAAGGATTTCCTTGGTGAGTCATTTTGGAATCAGGACATTGCGGAGGACATGGAGTCCATTGCAAGCGTGAAGGGGAGCATTGACAGCGAGAACCTGAAAAAGCTGTGCGATGTGTTGCAGTACATGAAGCACGCCATTGAGAATTTCCACACGGTGTTTGTGAACGGAAAACGGGTGGCGGCAGAGCCGGTAGCCAGGGAGTACCATAAAAAAGCCGTTGAGGGCGGCAGGGAGATCAAGAAGCAAACATGGTTCGGGCGGATCTTCCGGGCGTACATCGTCAACTACCGGGATCCGGAGTCTTTGGCTCGTTACTTTGACAACTATGTGGAGGGCGGTTTCCTCACAGAAACCTTACAGAAACTCCGGGAAGGGGAGCTGAAGGCGGAGGTCATTGAGGACAGCATGGTGTCGCAGATCGAGGAATTTTCAAAAAAGCACAAGAAATACTTTGACAAACTGAAGCAGAGAACTATCCAGGTGGAAAATGCGGAGATTCCGGCCGCAAAAGCACTGTATCTCAGGCTTTTGCTCATGGATGAAGATGCAAGGCGGCATCTGATGCGGTCTGGATATGGCTATGCAGACGGAATAAGGACTATCCGTAAAAGCGGTTTCCTGGAAGAGATAACTGTGAAACCGCCGGACGAACTGGAGCTTGACGATTTTGAAAGAGAGAAACACAGGAAGAGGGCACAACAGTTGATGGCGATGATCGACGAACAGACCACAGCTGATGACAAAGCCTTCATGCAATTGGCCGCAAAACTATTCAATGATGATTGTAAAAACTACAAGAAAAAAACAGACCTTCGTAGAATGGGCTGGTCAAATGTAAAAGAAGATTTTTACATATGTATGCGGGCAATGGACAAAGAGATTCGGGCGGATGACGGTAAATATCAGGACGAGCTGGACAGAGTGTCAAATTCTTCATTCAACAAAAACCGGGTGACATGGGCGGAAAATAAACTTCTGCTGGAAGATCTATTGGATGTACTTACCCGTCACATCAGAGGAGTGTCAAAATATGCAGGACTCAGCGAAGCAATAGACAACTATGAAATGCTGGTCAATTTCAATCTGAATCCGAACAGCCACGGGGATATAATATCTATAAAGACTTCATACGAAAATGTTTGGCCGAACGAAGGAAAAACGAATCCGGGGGCAGTCGGGTACCTGAAAGAAATGATCAGCGATGTGCAGAAGCTGTCCCGGGACGCCGGGAACACAGACCCTATGACAGCCATGGTGGAGAAAGTACGGGGCCGGGCGGCGGAGGCCGTGCTTGGATTGAACCCAAAGATCTTGGCTACACAGTTCTCCTCGCTCTTTGCGGCTACCTCCATCATCCCGCCGAAATACATCATACAGGCACTGTACACACGGGCCAAGCACGGAGAGGCGGGGGATTACTCCGACCTGGCTCGGCTGAGAAACAAGGAGAATGTGGCCATCCGTGCCATGACGCTGGATGACCGTGTGGGTGCCATCGCAGAGAAGTGCATGTTCCTGATTGGAAAAACCGATGAATTTGTGGTGCACACCGTATGGAAGGCCTGCAAGCTGATGGTGCGGGATCAGGTGGGTGCCTCGGTGTCCCAGGAGGCGGTGAACACCCAGGCCGGGCAACTCCTGACACAGGTCATCTACGAGACACAGCAGAACGCCCAGTCCACCGAGCGGTCACGGGCCATGCGCTCCAACAGCCCGATTGCGAAGATCGTCACCATGTTCTCGGCGGACGCCATGAAGGTCTTTGGCCGGGTGATGGACGGTGTGGGCGAGCTTCGGGCCAGGATGGCACGGCATGAATCCCCGGCACGGATCGCAGAATCTAAGAGGAAGCTGGGGCGGTCGGTCTCGGCGATGGTGAGCAGTGCGGTGTATTATGCCATCATTTCCATGCTGTTCCGAAAGTTCCTTGCCAGGGACGACGATGACAACCTCAAGGAATGGTCGGAGGCGGACATCCTGGAATTCCTCGGGGACATGGCCGGCTCCATGATGGGCGGGCTTCCCATTATCAAGGAAATTTATGAGTTCCTCATGAGCGGTTTCTCGCCGGAGGACATGGGGCTGGGTGCGCTGACCGACATGATGGAGGGCGTCAAGAGCCTTGGCCTGGTTGTTGGGCAGGGGTTCACCGGGCAGGCCACGGACGAGGAGTGGTTCTCAGCCATCCGGAAGTTGATGTACGCCGGCGGAACGGTATGCGGGATCCCAATTGCGAACACCATCAAGTACACCCGGGGGCTTGTGAACCTGTTCTCCGATGACACGGTGTACCGGTATGATGCGCTACACGCCATTCCTGCGTACTCGTCGGACATTGCAAAGGCTGTGGAGAACGGCGACGAGGAGATGGTGCGGACTGTGGTCGGCGTGATGCTGGACAAGAATGTGGGGGCTGTGACTTCCTCCCCGGTGAGGCGGGAGCTGGCCCGGCTGGCGTCGGCGGGGCAGACGGTCATTCCGCAGGCTGTGGGCACTTCCATCACCTACGACGGGGAAGCGTACCAGATGAACCAGCGGGAGCGGAAGGCTTTCTCCTCCGTGTACGGGCAGGCCAGTGCAGAGGCTGCTCAGATGATCAGCATGGCATCCTATCAGGCGATGGACGACAAGGTGAAGGCCAAGGCCCTCAAGCGGCTGTATCAGTTCTACTACAACATGGCTATGGAGGAAGTGCTCGGTGTAGACATTGAGGGCCGGGCGCAGCTCGTCTCCAAGGTGATCGACCCGCTGAAGCTGGCGTTGATCGTGGCCGAGGCCGGGGAGCTTGCGGCGGACATTGGCTCTGACGGAAAGACCATTGCCGGCTCCAAGAAGATGAAGGTGGCGCAGTACATTGCCAAGCTGAAACTGACCGAGGCGCAAAAATTTATCGTGTACGCTTACCTCGGGTACACGGTTTCCGGCGGGGAGCAGACCATTAGGGCCTATGTGATGGCGCAGAAGAATCTGGAAAGGGGAGAGAAGGAAGAGATATTGGAAATGTGTGGGGGTGGTTACTGATATGAGTCGTGGGCTTACTCGTGAGCGCACGCAACATATCAGTAAAAAAGAAGAAAGAGCCGGGGAGGGGAAACCTGAACCGGCTCTTGCAATATTTAATGTCGGTCGTACTTGAGGAACAGGTTGATAGTGAAGCCACCATGGTGGACTCCTTTGGGATTCTTCTTTGGCTTTGCGTAAACAATCTTGGATATGACTGTTTTCAGAAGGTCGTTCTTTTCCTTGGGGTTTTCAAGATAAGGGTAGAGCTCGAGAACATGGGCAATCTGCGGGATGAGGTCAGCGGTCTCCAACACTCTCTTTTTGACTTCGGCAAGCTGTTTCTCCGCTGTAGACAGCTCCTCTTTGGTGGCGGTCATTTTATCGTTAATGGCTCGGCCTCTGGACAGGAAGGTGTCCACATCGTAAACGCCCTGCTCCAGCAGGTCATGGATGGAATCCCGCTGGCGGGCCAGCTTATCAATTTCCCCTTGCAGGCGTTTGATGGCCTCCTTTAGGGAAGCGATGGTGCTCTGATCATCGGAAACGACGCTGGATGCTGTGGCACCCGTTGACGGGTTGGCGGGCTGGTCGGACGGCTGTGTGGTGGATTTCTCCACAAATCCACGGAGGGTCTGAAGTACGGTTTCTTCCACATCCGGCAGGTCTGCGCTGACGGTGGGGCAGCCTCTGGTAGGGCACAGCAACTCATCGACCCGAAATTTATCATTGAACGGTCGGCGGATCATATGCCGGCCGCAGACGGAGCAGATCACAAGTCCGGAAAGCGGATTGGCCACCTTGCCGATGGTGGACACTTTCCTGGGGGGATTATTGGCGATCAGGGTCTGCACCTCGTCAAACAGCGTCTGATCTATCAGAGGTTCATGGAGGCCGTCGGCTACGGTATAGGACTCTGCCACCGGGCGGGAGCGTTTGACGGTATGGTAGGATATGTGCTGGGTGCCCTTCCTGCGGCCCCATTGCAGTTTCCCGATATACACCGGGTTGGTAAGCATATCCCGTATGGTATCCTTTGACCATGGTTTTCCGGTTCTTGTAGGGAAGCCCTGGGCATCCAGGCGGGTGGCGATCTTGCTCGGGCCTATGCGCTCCGTGGTTCCGTCGTCCATGGGAGCACCGTGGGCGTACCACTGGAAGATCAGGCGGACGGCGGGGGCTTCCGTGGGGTTGGGCACCAGGATCCAGCCCTTTTCATGCTCCAGTTTCTTGCGGTCGTAGCCGTAGGGGGAAATGGATGTAGCATACTTGCCCTCCTTGACGGAGGCTTCCCGGCCTCGGTTCAGGCGGCGGCGTATGGTCTGATACTCACGGCGGGACATGAAAAGACCGAACTCGAAGTATTCCTGGTCGAATTCGTTGTCCGGGTCGTACACCTTCATAGGGGTGATGATCTTGGTATGGCTGATGGTAAATGCACGGGAGACGGTGCCCTGGTCGATGGAGTCGCCACGGGCAAGCCGTTCCACTTCCATGACAAGCACGCCCGTCCACAGGCCGTCCTCCACCTCGGTCAGCAGGCGTTGCATGACCGGGCGGGCGGATATGGTTTCTCCTGAGACGATCTCCCGGTATATCTCTGTCACATCCAGGTGCTGTCGTCTGGCCAGCTCCAGGAGGGCGTGCTCATGCCGGGACAGGGTCTCCCCCTCTCCGGCTCTCTCGGCCTCCACATCGGATCGGCTCTTGCGCAGGTATAGGCAGTAGGGCATGGGATAGTCCTTTCATTTGCGCGTAAATGCTACAGGTATGTGGAACTTTTGATAAAACACTCCAATTGTCATTTCTGAGAAAATTATTCGAAATGTTATTGACGAACAAAATGGTTTATGATATAATGCCTATGTGGATAGTATTACACATGACACGAAAGGGGGACTGTTATGAACAAGAAAGAAGTATTTGCAAAAGCGGAGGATTTTTGCAAGGTGAATCATGTTGAGAGTTACCCCGTGAATATCATCAGCCTTTGCGAGGCGCAGGGAATCAAGGTGTTTGAGGATGAGCTACCGTATGGCGTTTCCGGTTTCATTATCATTCAGAAAGAAAAAATTCCACGGTATGGTGCGAATCATCTGATCGTTGTCAATTCCAATGATGCGGCGACAAGAAGGAGATTCACCATCGCACACGAGTTGGCACACTATGTCCTGCACAGGGATCCCGGTCAACCACTCTATGCGCACAGGGATGCGGGGCAGAACGGCGGAATTGAGACGGAGGCAAATACCTTTGCAGGTGCTGTACTCATGCCGGAAAAGGCTGTGAGGGATGCCATGAGCTACAAGTATAGAGTGAGTCCCGCCACCATATACATTGCGCAGAACTTCCTCGTGTCTGAAAATGATGCAAGAATCCGACTGCAACAGTTGGGTATGGTATACTGAAACACATATACATTTGCCCTGCCGGTTTTCCGGCGGGGCTTTATCTTTTATGTGTCAGGCTCCCGACCATTTATAGGCGTGTCGGAAACAGAGCTGTTCAGCCTTTTTGACTGTGCGGGCATAACATTAGTTGCATTGATCATTTGGTTAGGTCTCTGTAATCAAGACTATACAATTTGCCATTGTTGCAACACTCGACAACGATGTGATTTTTATAGATGTCAAGGATTATATATGCAGGGAATTGGTCACTTGGATCTTTCTTATTCATGAAATAAACAGTGCGTCCGTCCAGATAGTATGTGTACAGCGTATTCTTCTTCCGTGCGTTTGGAAGCGTGGTGCTCACTGTTCGGTCTGTGGTTCTGTTATAAAACATGATGAAGTTGCCTTCATCGTCTTTCCACTCCCCGTGTAGGGCTCCTTCCAGGTACAGCGTGTTCCCACCGAGAGAGAAGATCATATTCATCAGGGAATCTTTTAGGTTCCAGAGGGAATATGGAGAAGTTTTATCCATTAGGTTTTCAAACGCTTCCCGCATGGAGGCATAGTCTATACTGACGGAGCCGGAGCCGCTTGCAGAAGCGGAGGCTTCCTTGTACAGCTCATTCAGAAATACATTGATATTGGACTGGATATATTCATACTGCTCCCGAATGTCATCGGTGTCACGGTATCCGTATGGAAGCATATCCAGGCGTTCCTTTACTATTTCAAGGCTTGAAACAATGTTTGATGAATCCTGCATGGCCGAGACCATTTCGGCGTAAATAACCGAACATTCTGATTCAGGTCGGGGTTCATGGCAATTCACGCAGACACCGTGCTCATATACACAATTGGATGACCTGCGCTCGACTTTTTTCAATCCGCAGTCACGGCAAGTCCATATTTCCATGCACTCGTACTCGCCTGTGGTAATATCCCAGGAAAACATCCCGTGCTCGCATGTGCTCTGTCTGATCTGTCTGTAAGCAAAGAAGCCGCCGGCTACAAAGGCGATGGAGACAGCGACACAGCAAGCGGAAATCAGTCTTTTAACTGCTTTTGAAAAATGGTGTGTCTTGATGAGATGGGCTATAAAGCAGGATATGGCCGTGATCAGCGAAGCAACTACCAGAAAGCATATGAAAAGGATGAAGGATGGATCGACGGATGATCGATACAGAAACAGAGCGCATGAAACCGGGTTGTACATAGCTTTCTCCTTGTAGATAAAATATTTTTATGATAACGAATCGGGTGCTTACAGCCTGCGGAGGTGCGCCACGGCACGACCGATGATGCGGATGGAGTTCAGTTCCTCGCCTACATACACAAGCGGCTCATACGCCGGGTTTTCCGGTTGCAGTATGAGCTTATTCTTTTCCCTATAGTAGTAGACACGCTTCAGTGTGACCTCTTCACCGATGGATACGGCGGCGATCTGACCGTTATCCACAGTTTCCTGCGCAACGAAGAACACGATGTCGCCGCTGCTGATACCGGCGTTCTTCATGCTGTCGCCCTTAGCTTGCAATGCAAAATCCGCTTCATAATCCTCATTCAGCAGGGCGTAGCCGTCGTCGTAGTTCGGGCTGTAGATGGGTTCCCCGCAGGCCGTTTTACCAAGCAACGGTATTTTGCGCATGACTGGATGCAGGATGCCGGGGATGGAATCGAGGTCTTCATGAGGCGTTGGTTCGGGAGAAGGATCTGATTCAAGCCCCATAAGGTAATCAACAGTACAGTTAAAGAAAGAGGCGATGCGCATAAGGGCTTCAGAATTAGGCTCTCGCTCGTTCTTCTCATAACCGACATATGTAGTGTACGGAATACCGAGTAGTGAAGCGGTCTGACGCATATTCAGATTCCGATTTAGGCGTAGTTGGCGCAATCTTTCATCAAACATGACAAGAACTCCCTGTTCATTTAATTGTGTAACATTATACGCTAAAAGAGTAAAAATGTCAATAGGAAACAGAAAAAATTCGCATAATGAGCATACTGCACAAAATTTAGCATTACGCTTTGTGCGTATTTTTATTGGAAAAGGTATTGACAAAGACGCAAAATGAGTATATAATTGTGTCAAAGATACGCAAAATGCGTAACACGATAAGGGGGAAAGAAAAATGAGAAGAAACAACTATGTATATCCGAACATAGAAATTGAACGGATACGAGCCAATTATTCGCAGGAGGAGCTTGCTGAAAAATTGGGCGTTGAGAGAAAAAGCTATTACAACTGGCTGATGAACGGAAAAATACCGGCGACGGTACTTGTATCTCTCGCAAAGATGTTTGGATGTTCTATTGACTATCTACTCGGAATTGATAAAGAAAGGGCAAGCTGACATGAGAGAAGCAGATTACACGAAATTGACCTGCGACATGTGCGGGGAAGAAGATTTCGTAAAGAATCAGATCGGGAAAGTGACCGGAGACGGGTGGATGTATGTGTGCGGTCAAACGGCAGATTATTGTCCCATATGCGCCGATAAAATTAGCAGATTCATTATGGACAAGGCGGAGGAACGGCGGAAGCACGGGACGCTGGTAGAAGTGGACGAAGCGGAGGTTCAAAAGGAGAATCAAGAGGAACACGGGCGTATGGTTGAAAAGCGGCCAGACGGTTCCTGCACATATGCGGACGGTGCCGTGTCGGTCAGATGCGCCATCTGTGGCTTGGAGGAGTGTGTGAATGACCCCTGCGACTTGACGGAGGAGCTTGGCTGGATGGACTTCGGCGGAGAGAATTTGTTCAGCATTTGCGATGACTGTACCTTCCATGTGCGCCATTACATTTTGAATGAGACCACCGAAAACCTTGCACGGATGAAAAAAGCACTGGCAAGGTTCACGAAGCCGGAATAAAGTAGTACAGAGGAGGTGTGTCATATGGCTGTGATTGCAAGGTACGAGTTACCCAACAATGTGGTTGCCATGATCAGTGACGACGACATGAGACCGTCCAACACGCCGGAGGCCCAGCGGGAGCTGAATGACGCATTCTGGCGGGCGGTGAGAGCCATCAATCGTCGGTACAAGGACGGAACCATGCCGGAGGAGTTGAGAAAGCAGTGGGAGGCCATCACCATCCCACGGGAGGAATGGGAGCGGCGTCGGCAGGAGGCACTCCGGCAGCAGGAAGGAGGAGGCGGTGATGGTTGACGCCGAAGCCGGAGCTATGGGACGGATAAAATTCGAACGGGACATAGAGGGGAATCCGACTCTTCGCATTCAGAGGGATTCCATCCAGGAGGCGGCCTGCGGAAGGCCGCCCCAGGTGTGCGCTCACTGCGGGCGTTCGTTCATCCCGGCCGAGAAGCACATATTTGTCCACATGGTTTCCGTGGACAAGCGTCGGGTGCGGGTCTGGCTGTGCGGCTACACCTGCGACATGGCGTGGAGGCGGGAGCACCCGGATAAGAGAATGAACAATGGGAGGAGAAAAACAAGGACATGAATGCCAGCATGAAAGAGCGGTTGACGCAGATCATGGACTCTGTCACCTGGCACATAACGGAGCAGAGGCCGGACGGGTCCGTGATCATCGAGGCCCGGGACGGTGGGAAACCGGTATACCGGTTTTACGGGCGGTACCTGCCGCAAACCGGGGAATGGAAGTTGTGTGGAAACTACATGATAGACAATCAGTATGGTCCTTTGTGCTATGTGAGTCGGATCAGCATCTACGATGTCAGCCGGGATGGCTGTGTGCCGCCGCCGGACTGACGGGAGCGGAAGTTTTCCACAAAATTTTCCACAATTCCACAAAAAGCAAGGGAGAAAATGACATGAAAGCCAATTATCAAACCAGATTGAAGATCCCGGGCGTGATCGACCGGACGCTGAATGCCAGGGAGACCCGTGTGGCGGAGGCCATGTGGGCAGAGGCTAACAGACAATGGGAATCGGAGCGGGACAGGCTGATGGATGTGGTGCTTGAGACCTATCTGGTGGTGCTCCACAGGCGGTACCGGTTCGGGCGGGATGTGCTCCGGCGCATCTGGGAGGACTGCGTGAGCCTGCGGGCGGGGATGCGCTCCTGCCTGCGTGACATCGGCTCCGGGCAGGAATACCAGCTACAGCAGACCGGGAAGAACATCGAGGACACAGCCATCCGCATGGAGCTGGCAGACATCGGCGTGGATGTGCGGGCCTGGGAGGCGGCGGTGGCATACGATGAGAAGACAGGGGAAGTTGTCTTCAGGGACAGGGAAATGGAGATGGCACATGACAGCAAATTATCCAACGAATAACTTGCGGCATTTGTGGCCAGTTTAGGAGGCTTTATGCAATTCAAAAAAAGAGGAGACTTATATGGAATCAGTTATCGAGAGAAATATGAGAATCGGCGCAGATTATAAGCGTGCCATGTTCATGGTGAAACAAAAACAACCGTATGAATTCAAGAAAAACTATGCCGCCATCAGGGCACGAGAATTTGTGGGGATGTGTGATGAACACGGAAAAAATTATCATGTGTCGGTTGGCGGGTTGGATAGCATCACGCTCTTTCTGTTCTTGCATTCAATCGGAATCCGCTGTCCCGGTGTGTCCGCTTCTTACCTTGAAGATCGCGGAAATCAAGCGGTACATAAGGCGCTGGGAATTATATCTGTTAGTCCAATCAAGCGTGATAATGGAAAGCCGTGGACAAAAGCCAGCGTTATTCAGGAGTTCGGATTTCCAGTGTTGTCCAAAGAAATAGCGGCAAAGATTGAGCTACTGCAAAACCCATCCGAGAAAAACAAAACGGTTCGGCATGCTATAATCACTGGGGAAACAGGCGAATAAGGTATCTGCAAAATGCTGCTACTATCTCAAGGAACGGCCATGCGAACTGTGGGCAAAAGAACATAATAGCGTCCCGTTTGTTGGGCTTATGGCCTCCGAGGGCGGACGTCGTGAAAAGTCCTTAATGGTAAACGGTTGTAATTATTGGTCAGAAGGCACACAGCGCAGTGCCCCGTTCGCAATATTCACCAGGCAGGATCTCCTTCGCTTGGCACTCGAAATGGATGCCTACTATCACGCACACTGGAGAGAATTCGGAGACGGTGAAACGGAACTTGGAACAGTTATACCATCCGCATATGGAACCATCGAAACGAACGAAAAGGGTGAACTATATACCACAAAAGCGCAACGCACGGGTTGTTCTATGTGCGGATTCGGAATTCACCTCGAAAAGCGTCCGAACCGCTTTGATCGTATGTACATTGATAACCAGAAAGAATGGGAATATCTCATGTACAACTGTTGTACGGATGAATCCGGAAATCACTACGGTTGGGCGAGAGTGCTCGAATATATCGGTGTAGATTGGCGACCGGAAACCAATCCGCTGTGCTACGAATGCTCACGCACTGGTGTCCATTCAGGACGGGAGCAGTGAGATGTATTACAGGAAAACGGATGAACAGGAGAAGAATGAGGAGAAAACGAGCGATGGCTGAATCGGATAAGAAAGCCGCAGAAAAAAAAGGCAGCCGCTATTGTTTGGGAGCTGTCAGACCGTGAGCGGGACATAATAAATCGGTTGAATCAAACACAGTTGAAAAGGAAAAGACGATAATTATAGAAAGGTGGAAAGGTGAAAAACGATGATGGAAATTGTAAAGAGCATGCTTGGCATGAAGGACGATATCGACCTGAACGGTCAGGCAAAGGAAATTGGCATTCTGCTGGATGCGATTGGGAACGCCATTTTGAAAGGCGGGAACGGAGATGGCGAGGAGGTAAATGAGAAGAACTTCACCACATTAGCCGTCTACATTATGGAGGCAATCAATGACTATGTATATAAACTCCATCCAAGTACATGCATTATGCCGATCATTATCGCCGGTGTGGCGTCCTGGGTGGAGCTGGTGCGGGGTACATTAGACGAAGAAGAAAAGGAAACAACAGATCTTTTGATAGAAGCTGTGGTGAACAGCTACATCGTCCGCAAGGAAGTGATAGGTGAAGACGATGAAGAAGGTGATTGATAGGATCCTTACTTTGCTCTGCCTGTGGCTGGGTCTGGACTGCCCGGCCAGGCGGGCGGATGTGGACGCCGGAATATGTGATTATTCCGGCCAGGGGAGAAATACATATGGTAAGTGACTGTCTTTTCTCCAGCAAAACAGACAACTGGGAAACACCGAAGGATCTGTTCGACGAACTTGACAGGGAGTTTCATTTCACGCTGGATGCCTGTGCAACAGAATGCAACGCAAAAGTAGCACGGTTTTTCTCGCCAGAAGATGACGGACTCAAGCAAACATGGAGCGGAACCGTTTGGTGTAATCCTCCGTATGGACGGGAAACAGGAAAATGGGTGAGAAAGGCGTTTGAGAGCGAACGAGACGGATGCACGGTCGTCATGCTTTTACCAGCCAGGACGGATACAAAGTGGTTTCATGATTATGTTTACTGGAAGGCTGAGGTCAGATTCCTGCGGGGACGGTTAAAATTCGGAGAGGCGAAAAACAGTGCGCCTTTTCCGTCCATGGTTGTCATTTACAGAGGGGTACACAGAAAATGAAGGAAAAGAGAAAAAGACGAGTGCCTCCGGCGTTTCTTCGGCCGATGGCTCACTTCATATGCTTCTGTCGGTACTCTTGCGACGACTGCGCCAACCGGGACGGGCCGGACGAGGACTGCCATCGGCGGGATCGGGAGGGTGCCATGGTGGCGGCCTGCTGGTGGAGGTGGAACGGGCGGTGGCCAACAAGAAGGGACAAGCAGGACGGAAACAAGTAAGGAGGGTTGAAAATGATACAAATCAAAAAAATTGCGCTCATGTGCCGTGCGGCGAAACGAATTGTACTCCATGACACGGCATTCGGTCAGTGGCTGGGGGACGGATGGGCTATGTACAACATGGCCGGTATGCCTCGCATGGACAGGGAAACGGTGTATGCTGTTCTTGAGGTCAAGGAGGACGACAGGGGAACCGGAAAAACCGAGGTATACCAGGAACAAATGGAGGGTGCTGTACAGTATGAAGAGTTTCCTGACAGCAAGGACGAGATCCTGCCGATGAAGCTGCCGGTCAGGTTATCTGCTGACGGAACCGACTACATGATATTCCTCGCCGGAGATGATCTTGCCATGGTTGACAAAGAATACATGAAGCCGATCAAGGCGAGGGAGCCTGTGACATTCCACATACGATGTGACAACAACGGGAACATGGTGATCGTGGTAAAAGAGGGGGCGTTCATTCAGGCGGTTATGTGGCCGGACATGACCGTGGAAAACAGGATCAGAAAATACATCAAAGAGATAAACACACGGATGAATGATTGAAAAAGTTGCCGGAGGAGCGGTTCCTCCGGCTGGGTATGGCTCAGCACGGATGCGCCGGGTGATCCGGTTGCCGGTTCGACTCCGGCGGGGGTCAAAAAAACCATTTACAGAGAGGAAAAAACAATGGAAGAGGAAAAAACAATGGAAGAGAAAAAAACAATGGGAGAGGAAAAAACAATGGGAGAGGAAAAAACAATGGAACAGGCAGAAATGAACCATCTGACGCTGGCGTGGTCGGCGGAGCTGATGCTGAGCGGTGACTACCGGGAGCGCATGGCGGCGGAATGGGCGCAGGTAAAAATAAGGCTGAGACGGCTGCAGGAGATGCTGGATGCCTACCGGGAAGGGAAATTGGGATTTGAACCTACCTGCCCGATCACGCTACTGAGGGAGCAGGCACTGGTGATGCAGGAGTATGTGGACATCCTGGAGAAGCGGGCGGAGCTGGAGGATGTCCGGCTGGAGTCGTACTTTCAGTGAGGAAACAACGGTTCCACGACCAATAAAGCGGAATGGAGGAATGGGCTATGCGCAGGGTCAAGCGGCGGATCTTTTCCGGTACCGTGTGTGAGCAGATCATATACACGGTACCGGAGCGGAGCGGGGAACGGCCGGCGGAGGCACGGCCACGGCTCCGGTTCAAAAGCGATGCGGAGCGGGCGGAGCACCGGAACCGGATCTCCCTACATAATTTCATCCGGCTGGTCAACACAAATTTCGGGCCGGGTTGCTTCTACGGCACCCTGACCCTGGACGATGCCCATGAGCTGTACACTTTCCCGGATGCGATCCGGGTGCAGGCCAACTACGCACGCCGCCTGCTTCGGGCGGCTCCGGATGGCGTGATCGTCTTCGTGGCCGGGCGTGGAGAGAACACCGGGCGCATCCATTTCCATTTCATTTCCCGTGACATCCCGGAGGAGGTGCTCCGGGGCAAGTGGTTCGGCGGGTCAGTCGTTCGCATTGACCCGCTTAGGGAGCACAATGTATATGATGGGATCGACCACGGGCGGGACTACACCGCCCTGGCCAACTACCTGTTCCGGCACTGGACGCCGGAGCAGGGCGGGCACCGCTATCATATATATGGTAGGAAACAGAACATCCGTCGGAGCGACAAAGAGGATGCGGCGGAATGCAACACCTTTTACACCGAGGAAAAGCCGCCACGGCCTCCCAAGGCCGCCCCGGAGGGCTTCCGCTGGGCGTACTGCCGCAAGGAGACGGTGATCACCCAGTACGGGTATAGTTACTTCAAATATGTGTTGATTAAGGACAGAGGAAAGTAGGGGCGAACCCCGCATACGGATGCGTTCGCCTGCGTGAAAATGGCAATACGAGGAAAGTAAAAAGCCTCCCGGGCGGGGGGCTTGGATGCCTCGTAAATGCGTAAAGTTTAGGAACCACAGGGGCCCCCTCGGGGGGTATGACCGGTGGGAGGAGAGGAGGAGAAAATCATGGACAACGAAGAGTACAGGGAGAGAGGGTCGGAGGAAGTTCAGGAAGACGGCACAGAGACAGGCGGTGCTATGGCTGGATCCGTCCGTCCCGTCCGTCCTGTCACCAAGGGGGGAGAGGGACAAGCCCGCCCCTGCGGGACAGGCGGTCGGTTGACCTTCCGGCAGGCCTATGAGGCGGCCTGGCGGCAGATCGATGGGGATATGCTGACACCGATGATCTATCCGGGAGGTACGGTGCTGGCATCAACCCGTCCGCAGGTGCAGGCCATCTGTCGGGTGATGGCTGACATGATGATCAAGCCACCGGCAACGGTGGTCTACATAGCCGGGGAGCCCATGCGGGCGGAGGATGTGGCGGATGTCTATGCCCTTTTGGACATGCGCACCGTCTCCGATGTGCTGGATCGTCTGGACGGTGAGTCGGTGGTGCGGGTCATGCCCTACCTGCGCACCGTGCTTTATAATGCTGCCATTGAGGGCGGTTCCTGGGGCGGGCACGGACTGCCCGGGTTTTGAGGGGGTATTGGCATGAGCAGAAAATCGGAGACCGGCCTGGACGGGGCGGTGCTGTGTCCGTTCTATCAGCACGCCAACCCGGGAAAGCGGGAGCTTTCCTGTGAGGGGGTCTATGACGGCACCCAGCTCCGGCAGAAATTTCGGACGGGGTCAGACATGGCCTGTCACATGGGGGCGTACTGCCGGGATGGGTATGCCCGCTGTGCCCTGTACCGTCTTTTGATGCGGGAGAAGTATCCGGATTGACGGCGGGGCGGGCGGATATGGAATCCGCCCCTACGGGAGTACGCAAAAGAAGGCACAAACAGAAACAAACAGAAACAAACAGACAAAGAAAAGGCCGGGGTGAACCCGGTCTTTTCGTGTGGGTGGATGTGGGTCTACTGGCGCTTGGGTATGCTGTCGTCGTGATCGACCCGGAAGCGGATCAGCTCCAGGACATAGGGGGGGCAGGAGGTCACGCCGTTCTCCCAGTTCTGGATGGTGCGGAGGGGGATCCCGCCAAGGCGTTGACCAAACTCTGTTTGAGTCAGGCCGGTGCGGAGGCGGATGGATTTGATCTCTTTTGCGATGTCCATGTCAGATCCTCCGGGCGGAATCATAGGATTTCCACGCCCAATATTTCGGCCGCCTTAAATGCCACACTTTCGAAGGTGTCACCATCAGCATCTTGCCACTCTTCCCAGAGTCCAGCACGCCATGCAAGATCGGCTAAATATTCGGGGATCCACTCGTCAGAATCGGAAATTTTTTTAGCGAGCTCAGAATTACTCAATTCGGCCAAATAAGACGGTCTTTCGTAGGGCTCATAAGTGGGTTCAAAATCAGTCATTTTTTTATCCTTTCTGCCGGGAATTATGCCTCCCGGAGGGGCTTGCGTTCGGCTCTCAACCTTGTGACTATATTATACACCAAATCGGTGCATTTGTCAAGGGGTTTTGCAAAAATTTTTGAAAAAATTTTGAAAAATCCGGGAAACGGGGTTGCAACATCGTTGATTTGCACAGGATTTTGGGATACAATGGAGTTAGAGGAAGTTGTAAAACCGGGGAAAGGGGGTGAAAAAATGGCAGGATCGTCAGGGAAAAAGTCAAAGAAAGGGAAAAAAGTCAGCGGGAAGCAGCAGGGTCGGAAATACTCCGAGGAGGTGCGGCAGAAGGCCCTGATGCTGATCGCAGACGGGAAAAGCGTCCGGGAGGTGTCAGAGGAAATGCAGGTTCCGGAGTCGACAATCAAATCCTGGAAAAAAGCCTCTTTAGAGAGCGACCCGCAGGAGCTGGCCAAACTTCGGCTTGAGAGAAAAATGCGATTTGCGGCCATTGCCGGGGCCAACGCCGAGAAGGCGGCGCTTTTGATCGGCCGGAATTTGGAGCGGATCCAGTCCTCCCAGGACGAGCTGGACAAGCTGATCCGGGCTGTCGGGGAGCTCGGGCCGGAGGACGAGGTGACCAAGGAGCAGGCCAAGCGGGCGGTGGAGGTGTTGAACCGCCTCAAGGATCCGGGTCTGCGGGATCTCAGTGTGGCGGCGGGCACCATGTACGACAAGGCCGCCCTGGCCGAGGGGGACGCTACCGTCAACCTGGGCGGGGCGGTGGGCGTGCACAAGATCGAGGATCTGTGAGGTCATGCGATAGGCGAAAGGAGGTGAGCGGTGCGTGGCGTATGCGGCTGATTGGATCGGAAAGCGCAAGCTCCGGTGGGCGGAGAAGTTGGCCGGGGAGGGCTACCGGGCGGCGATTGAGTACGACCGGAGGATCGTGGA
>JBJEYY010000178.1:0-9242 GCA_051887095.1 Faecousia sp.
TCTCCTCTAACCGGGGGATTGCCACACCAGTCTGCGGACTGGTTCGCAATGACAGAAAAATTGGGACATACACCTACAAACACCAATTTGCCGCGTTCCTGAATCCCATGATTTTCGACAATTCAGCCACAGAAGGAGAGAGAAATATGGCCGAGCTTCAGAGTCTGTTCCGCCGGTATGACCGGCTGGTGCTGTTTGATACGGAGACCACCGGGCTTATGTTCCAGCGGGACGAGATCATCGAGTTCGCCGCCGTGGCGGTGGAGCAGTCCGGCGGGGAACCCAAGGTGGTCCGCGAATATGATGAGCTGGTGACGCTGTCGCCGGGAATGTTCGTCCCGCCTCAGATTGTGTCCCTCACGGGCATCACCGATCAGGATATCCGGGAGCGGGGCCTGCCCAAAACCCGGGTCTGCCGGGACATTGCCGAGCTCATCGCCGGGAACACTCTGCTGCTGGCCTACAACGCCCATTTTGACCTGAGCTTCCTGTATTACATGCTTCTTCGCCACGGGGACCCCGCCATTCTGAAGGGGAAGGACAAGCTGGATTTGCTCACCGTCTACCGGGACCGGCACAGCTACCCCCACCGGCTGAAGGATGCCATTGACCGCTACGGCCTGTCGGGCCAGGTGGTAAACTCCCACCGGGCGGTGGACGATGTGATCGCTACCCTGGCAGTGGCAAGGGAGATGGAGAACGAGAAGGACGATCTGGAGAATTATGTAAACTTATTTGGGTACAATCCCAAGTACGGCATCTCCGGCAAAGCCATCGGCTCCGTCACCTACCGCCCCCAGTGCTTTGACCCGGTGAAACCGCTGTACGAGTTCAATTGACAGAGAAATCATTGAAGCAGCAAATTGGTGTTTGTAAGTCTGTTTTGGAAATGTTGAGGAAACACTGTAGGGAGCCATTTATGGCTCCCGGCGGTGAAATGTTCCGATATCCCCAGCGTTTCGGCGAAAACGTACTGCGTTCCGGGAGCCATGAATGGCTCCCCTACAGTAAAAACGAAGTGCGTTTGAAATCTTCAAACTCGCAATTTGTCTGCCTGTGTTTCCTCTCGATTCTTTGAAATTTCTGCCGGAGGTGCATTTTATGTATAACGAAACATCCCATCAGCTTGGTGTGAAACGGAACTGTATCCGGGAGCTGTTTGAGTTCGGCCGCCAGCGCGCCGCGGTGGTGGGGGCGGAGAATGTGTTCGACTATTCTCTGGGAAACCCCTCCCTCCCTGCCCCGCCGGAGGTAAACCGGGCCATCCACGACATCCTGAACCAGGAGGACAGCCTCTCTGTCCACGGCTATACCTCCAACATAGGCGACTACGAGGCTAGAGCCGCCGTGGCCCGGGACTTGAACCAGCGCTTCGGCACGGATGCCCGGCCGGAGGAAATCTTCCTCACCTGCGGTGCTGCTCCTGCCCTCATTGCGGTGCTGCGGGCTCTGGCCGTTCCGGAGGGGGAGGTGCTGGCCATCGCCCCTTATTTTACCGAGTACAAGCCCTTCACCGAATGCTCCGGCCTCCGGTTCCGGCTGGTGCCCCCGGACATCCCGGATTTCCAGATCAAGCTGGACGCGGTGGAGGCCATGCTGACCCCCCACACCCAGGCTCTGATCCTGAACTCCCCCAATAACCCCAGCGGCGTGGTCTACACCCGGAAAACCCTGACGGAGCTGGCTGCCCTTCTGGAGCGGAAAGAAAAAGAGTACGGCCATCCCATCTACATCCTCTCCGACGAGCCCTACCGGGAGCTGGCCTATGGGGTGGAGGTGCCCTTCATCCCCTGCATCTACGCTGATACCGTGGTGTGCTACTCCTACTCCAAGTGCCTGTCCATCCCCGGGGAGCGGCTGGGCTATGTCTACGTCCCCCGGCGAGCCGCCGATGGGGAGCAGCTGTACTGGACCGTCACCGGCGCGGCCCGGGCCTCCGGCCACATCTGCGCCCCCAGCATCTGGCAGCGGGTGCTGGTGCGCTGCTCCGGGCTGAAGCCGGACCTGCAGAGCTACGACCGGGCCAGAACCTTGCTCTATGAGAGCCTGAAGGACATGGGCTACCGCTGCGCCAAGCCCGACGGCGCCTTCTACATCTTCGTGGAGGCCCCCGGCGGCAACGCCGCCGCCTTCTCGGAACGGGCCAAGAAGAAAGACCTCTTGGTGGTTCCCGGCGGCGACTTCGGCTGCGCCAGCTACTTCCGCCTGTGCTACTGCATCCCCTACGAGAAAATCCAGCGCAGCCTGCCCCTCTTCCGGGAGCTGATGGACGAATGCCGCGCCGAGGGGATCATTTGAGTGGACAGTTGACAAGGAACCCATCGAAGCAATAAATTTGTGTTTGTCAAATACATGCTGTCATTGCGAGCCAGTGCGCACACTGGCGTGGCAATCCCCCGGTTGAATGGAATCAGGTAACGACTACCACCAAAAATCGTAACGTTTCCACACTCTGCAGGGCAATTGTCGATACATTTCCCCTCTAACGGGGGGATTGCCACACCAGTGTGCGCACTGGTTCGCAATGACAGGTAATTTGAAACGCACCCTTTCAAACACCAATTTGTCGAACCGATCCTGACGCGCATCCACTGTCAACTGCTTATTGGAGGCTTTATGCTGCAAAAGAACGCAATCTACGAGGCCCTGGTGACGGACTACACGGCCGAGGGCCAGGGGGTGGCCCATGTGGCCGGCTGCGCCGTATTCCTGCCCAACGCCATTGCCGGGGAGCGGGTGCGGCTGCGCATCGAGAAGGTGGGCAAAACCTGGGCCGCCGGGAAGATCGTGGAAATCCTGGAGCGCTCCCCCCACCGGGTGAATCGGGAGTGCCCCGTCGCCAAGCTCTGCGGGGGCTGCGACTTCTGGCACATGGACTACGCCGAGGAAACCCGGCTCAAGTCTGAGCGGGTGCGCACCTGCCTGAACCGGCTGGCTGGGGAAAGCCTGGAGGAGGTGCCCATCCTGGCGGCTCCCGACTGCCGCGGCTACCGGAACAAGGCCCAGTACCCCGTGGCCTCCAAAAAAGGCCGGGCCTACGCGGGGTTCTTCCGGGCGGGCACCCACGATGTGGTGGAAAACAGCCGCTGTCTGATCCTCCCCCCGGAAACCGATGCCGTGAAGGACGCGGTTATGGATTATGTAAACCAATACCGGATCAGTGTCTACGATGAAACCGCCCACCAAGGGCTGCTGCGGCACATCTACGTCCGCCGGGGAGCGGTGTCCGGGGAGATTCTGGTGTGCCTGGTCTGCAATGGCCGGAAGCTCCCCCGGGCGGAGGCCCTGGTGGAGCGGCTCAAGAAGATTCCCGGCTTTACCACCCTGGTGCTCAGCGTCAACACCCGCAAGGGCAACGCGGTGCTGGGGGAGGAATTCATCACCCTCTGCGGCCCCGGGTTTATTCAGGATACCCTCTGCGGCCTTACCTTCCGGCTGTCGCCCAGATCCTTCTACCAGGTGAACCACCACCAGGCCCAGCGGCTCTACCGGGCCGCCATGGAACAGGCGGGCATCACGAGGGAGGACACGGTGCTGGACCTCTACTGCGGGGTGGGCACCATCACCCTGGCCATGGCAGGCGCCGCCGGAAAGGTCATCGGTGTGGAGGTAATCCCCCAGGCCGTGGAGGACGCCCGGGAAAACGCGGCCCGGAACGGCATCCGCAACGCCGAATTCTTCTGCGGCGACGCAGGGCAGGCAGCCCTGGCCCTGGAACAGCAGGGCGTCCGCCCGGATGTGATCACCGTGGACCCGCCCCGGAAGGGCTTAAATGCCGATGCCATCGAAGCCATTGTCCGGATGAATCCAAGGAGGCTGGTCTATATCTCCTGCGACCCCGCCACCCTGGCCCGGGACATCGCCCTTCTGAAAGAAAAAGGCTTCCGCCTCCACTCCGCCCAGGCGGCGGACCTCTTCCCCCGCTGCGCCCACGTAGAGACGGTTGTCTGCTTAGGTGGGAAAAAGTAACGGACAGACTGGAAATCTCCGTCAGTACCTCTGATTTGGAAATGAATGTGGGTTTTATTCCCACCAATGAGGACATTTGCTCCTTTGTGGAAGAAAACTACGGGTTCAAAGTCCACTCTGCCTACATCGGGCAAGTAAAAGCAAAGATGGGAATCAGGGAACACGAAAACTATCACGATTCCCATACAGGCAAGAGAAAGCCCTGTGTCTGCCCTCCAATTAAGGAAGCTGCTATTATGGCGGCATTAGAACACTACGGGTATATTTGACAGAAAAAGCTATGGTTCTTCGTTTGGAACCATAGCTTTTTTACTGCAATATTTATTCTTTGTCAGAATCCAAGGCGAGAAGTTCTTCAATGACCTTATCCAGCAGCGGCAAGTATTTTTCATCAATACGGCGGATGGCATCAAGCCTCATTTCATCCCCTGTGCGCTCTGTGCCGAAAAGAACATAGTCCGCAGACAGGCCCAACACATTGCAGACCTTAATGAGCATTTTAACAGAAATGCCAGTTCTTCCCCGCTCCAGCTCTGCCAGATAGGAAACACTAACATCCAGTTTCTCAGCAAATTTCTCTCTGGTATAGCCCATATCCTCACGGGCCTTACGGATTCGTGTGTGCATTACCATCACCTCTGCACATAGTATCGGTGATAGTTCGCCTAAATAAAATCAACTATTATTGTATGTTTTACATATTGTATTAGTTTATGCTACATGATATACTTTCGATAATAACGGTCTTTGGAGGTATGCAAATGGAGCAGCAGGAAGAAATATTAACCCCCAGCTATCACGGCGAACTGTGCCGTCACAACGGGGACAATCCTGATTATGAAATCGCCTGTGACGAATGTGATTACTATTTGGATTGCTTCCCAGACTGGAAAGAAATGCTCGACAATCAGAATTAAAACAAATACGGTAGTTCCGTAGCCACGAACACATGATTATAGTATTAAAATTCTTTCATCGAAAATAATACTACTTTTATATTGACAAAAGCATGATTTCATGCTACTATTTCCGTAAAGGAAGTGATTCGATGGCTGACTACAATGTAAAGCAAATATCGGAATTGCTTAATGTCGATTCTGAAACTGTGCGGCGTTGGATTCGTACAAACAAATTAAAAGGAACGAAAGAATCTAAGAAAACAGGATTCGTAGTGTCAGAATCAGAATTAAAGCGTTTTCTGAATGGCATTCCCAAATATTCGGGGGTAGCTGCTGGACTAATGGCAGCAGCCGTTCCTGCGGTGGGCGTTCCTATTGCGGTCGGCACCCTTTTGGGAAGCCTTGCGGGTAGTTTATTTATTGGTAAGGGTAAAAGCGTAACCCCGAACGATATTACCGCTTATGTCCAAAAGGAAATCTCGAAAGCAAATTCATCAATAGCCCAAAAGCAAGCAGCAATTCAGCAATTACAAGCGGAAATTGAAGAATCCAAAAAACAAATTGAGGGTCTTCAATATTTGCTTGAAAATGCAGATTTTCAACAAATGGCCGATAATATTAACAACAAATAGGAGGAAATTATGGAGAAAATCTTGTCTAAAGTTGCCGCAGTCGGTGTCCCTTATGGAGTTTTCCAATTCGTCCGAAAAGCATCTGGTCACAAGGGTGGCGCCTCCTTCACTACGGGTCTTAGCTCCCTTGGAGGCCGTTGGGGGATGAATGGCGGCATATTCGCCTTGGGACTTGTGGGTATAACTGCTGGTTATATCACAGAGCAAGCCACCTACGCACTTTTAAACGGTGTTGTTAAGCAACTTTGTGTTGAGGGTGAAAGTCAGGAAGAAGTCTTTGCCAAGATAGACAAATATCCTGTTTCTAAGGAATTGAAGCTCAAATTGAAAGAAACTGTACGCCAATACAATTCACTTTCGATTGAACAATAATCATTTTGAGGAGGAAGAAAAAATGCAGATGTGCCCTAATTGCGACAGAGTGTATGATGAATCCGACTACAGCCGCTGCCCGTATTGTTCGGGTGAAATCGAACTGGAGGAAGAGGTTCGCTATTTCAAGAAATGCCCCAACTGCGATGGTGTCATGCTGTGGGATGATGTCTGGCAATGCTTAAATTGCGGACTTGAAATTGACTCCGACGAGGATGACTGCGACGGCACGATTGAAGGAATTTTTTAATCCTATGTAATCCAGTACATGCAAAGGCCAGGCCCTTTTGTGGGTCTGGCCTTTGTGGTGTCGGACATGGGGCTGAAGCCTGTGAAATATTGATTAATTCCTGTTCGCAAACAGGGATTGATTAATAGTTCACAGGCCTGCGGAGAAGCCATCGGCTGGGGGGCACCCCCATTGAGATTGGGTTGCCGTCTGGCAGGGCAAAGCCCTAAAAAGACTGGGGGAGCCTACGACGGGGGCAACGCCCTAAGAGTACGAAGTGGATATGCTGGGACGGCATATCATACTGAGTACAAAACGCCGTTCTCCGAACTTTTCTTGCGTATTTTAATGGTTTGTTCTTCTAAATTGTTATCGAGGTGATATTTATGCCAAAGATAATGAAGGCAACCGTTAGAAGTGGGAGAGCCACCGCAGACGGGAAAGTTTACAACGCCAACCACAACACCAAGAAGGAAACCAGGGAGCAGGAACGCCACATTGACCATGACCGCACGGAACAGAATCTCAATTTTCAGTTTACCAATACGGGGACTGTTCGCCGTTGTGGGAGCTTTGATGCCAAAGCCTTTGAGTTGTCCCGATACGAATTTCTATACGGAGCAGGGCAGGAAGCAAAGAACGCCCGATACACCCTGGATGGACACCCTGAACGCTGCAAGACTGTGGCTGACCTGTATACCAGCCGCCGCACCGCACCATTGGAAACCATTATCCAGTTGGGTAGCCGTGACACGGACATAGACCCCAAGGAGCGAGTGGAGAAGCTAACAGGAGCCGCCTTTGTCCTGATTGACAACCTGAACAAGCGGTGGGGCGATAATCTCCATTTGCTTGACCTCTCCCTGCATCTGGACGAGGGCGTACCCCATATCCATGCCAGAATGACTTTTTCTGCGATTGACAAGTTCGGGCAGCGTGTCCCGAATCAGGCTGGCGCATTTGAGGCTATGGGCATCCAAAGACCAGACCCCACCGCCAAGGAGGGCAAATATAACTGCCCCTTAATTACTTTCTCTGATATTATCCGAACCGAGTTCTATGACCTCTGCGAGGAGCGGGGTATCATCATAGACCGAGAGGTAAAATCCCCATCCCAAAAGCACCTGTCTGTTCTGGAATACAAGTGCAAACAAATGGATGAATCTGTAAAATCCCTCACCGCTGAGAAGCAGCAGTTAGAGGCTGTAGCAGCAGAACAAGCCCAGGCAATCGTAGCAGCCAAGGAAGAAATTGAGGAAATCCGAGCCGAGCGGGATACCCTCCGAGACCAGAACAGCGTGAGCCGTACCATCCAAGAGGCATTGCAGCAGCCAGAGCATCCCATTGAGGCAGAGTACATCCCTGAGAAAAAGAGTTTGACAGGAAAGGTTTTGGAGCCTGAGAAAGTAAAACTGTCCAAAGCCGATTTTGAGTGGCTCCGTGACCGAGCAACCATCACCACAGCGATTAAAAACGCATGGAGCAGCTTGCAGCAATATGGCAAGCAACTGTGGGCAGAGGTTGACCGTAATGCCCGAGTGAAATCCGCAGAACAGCGGGCAGAGAGAGCCGAGCAGCAGACAAGGGCAGATGCCATCACTATTCGGGAATTGACCCGCCGAGCGGAAGCAGCAGAGCAGCAGGCTATGGAGCAGGAGCAATTTATGAGAGGTTTCGGCATCTGGCAGCGCTTCATGCAGCATTTGGAGCAGCGGCAGAGGCGAGAGCCAGTCCACCACCGCACACGGTAAGGAGGTGACAATATGGATGATAATAATTATAATCAGGAAATCGAGGCAGCACGCCAGGAACTTGCCATAGTTCAAGCCGAGCTGGATACACTGAGAGCCAGAAAGAGCATAGCCGAGTGCATCCGTGAAACCTTCTCCCAAGTGCAGCCCGTTCAGATAATTAAGAGGAAAGTACGCCGCAGACCTTTCGGCAGCAAGGAAGAACCCCAGGTGGAAGTTACCATTCTGGAGACCGATTTTCAGCGGCTCAAAGAACAGGTGCAGTCAACCGACTGGATTAAGAAAAAGCTATCCGAGCTGAAGCACCTAGGTGACAGCTTGTGGAAGCAGATGAACCAGAAAGCCATTTTACAGGATGCCATTCACCGAGCCAAAAGCGCAGAAATCTGTTGCCGTTCGCTGCAAAAGCAAGTTGAGCAGCTGAAGGCGCAGTTAGCCCAGGAGCATGACCAGGATGATGGTGCAGACCGAGAAATCGACTACCCCCAATACGATGACCGAGAACTATAGCCAGAATGGAATTTCCCCACCCGACCAGGTGTATTCACTGGTCGGTTTTTTCTTTAGGGTAGCTGCCAGGTAGTAGCCGCCGTATATGTCCTCGCCCACCGCTGGGGAGTAGTCCGCCATTTCATAGCCATCATATTGGGCTTCCAGATAGTCAGTTTCGCCACCCTCCAAATACAGGTCAGCCATTTTCTTATGGGACAGCCGCCCGTCCCGCTCCGTGACTGTGGGCTTGACCAGGTTGCGGCTACCTGCCCACCGTTTCCATGTGGTTTTGCTCCCCGTTTCGCTGCCCTTGGTCAAGTACCTTGCCAGAGCTGCCAGACCATCTCGTTCAAAGAGCAGAGTCTCCGCTGAGACTTTTCCCAGCCCCCAGAGTTTTTCCAGTTCATCTTTATTAAGACCGCCGCTGATAACCAGATGGATATGGAGGCGGTTGTGTTTCGTGCCATACTCAAGGACATAGATGTACCTGGGGTCTATTCCCAGTTTGCCATACCGCCGCTTGACCCTGCGCAGAAAATTTTGTAACAGCCGTTGGGCATCCTCCACCGATGCTGGGAGGTGGGTATCATCAAAGGTCAGGGTGGCAAATGTGTCCATGGGGGTAAAATTGGTGTGCAGCAGCCTGCGCAGCTTTCCCTCGGAGTGCCGCCGATTCAGCCGCTGCTGGATTTCGCTGGTGGGTTTCTTTCGCTTGCCCCGTTTCTTTGCATGGGTGTATACTGGGAAGATTACAACCTCCAGATATCCCCCACAATGATATTTTCTTTCTCTATATGTTCTCTTCACTTGTTCCCTTTCCTTTATGGTTGTTGTGTTAATACTTTATGTGCTTATCGGCTTTACTCAGCTGTTCGGTAAAATGTTGTTTAGCGGTCCG
>JBJEYY010000179.1:0-8994 GCA_051887095.1 Faecousia sp.
GCTGGTTCGCAATGACAGGAAATTTGAAACGTGTAGTGTAAACAACAATTTACCGTCCAGCCCTCAACTCAAATCCGTATCCGCGCATTCTATTCCGCCTTGGAGCGTATGTAATCCAAAAACTCCAGCACCGCTCCCGAGCAGGGGTCCAGCCGGTTCCAGACCATGCTGTTGTTGCACTCCGGGAAGAAGCTGAGCCGCACTGCCTTCAGTTTCTCGTCGGGCTGGAATAGGTCATCGGGCACCACGGCGCAGGTCTGGCCGTCCAGAACCATCTGCCGCAGCAGCCGGATGGAGGAAGTGCGCACCGTCACATTGGGCTTTTTGCCGTACATTTCAAAGCAGCTGATCAGGGCACCCTCCATGGGCATGGGGGCAAGCAGGAACCCCAGGGGGCAGTTGAGAATGTTGTAAACATCCAGCTCCTCCTTTCCGGCCAGGGGGGAATCCGTGTTGACCCAGAGCACAATCCGGTTGCGGTAGAGGGGAACACGCTCCAAATCGGAATCCTGATCCGCGGCGGTTCTCTCGCTGGCGGGGACGAAGGCCACATCAATCTCCCTGCGGGACAGCAGCTCCATGCACCGGGAGGCGGCGTCCTCGGTCAATGTCAGCTCGGTCCCCGGGTGCTCCCGCAGGAAGTCCCGGAAATACTGATCGTACAGCCGGATGGCGTTGGTGGGCGTGATGCCCACCCGGATCAGCCGGGTCAGGGCCCCGTGCTGGAGCAGCTGCAGCCGCTCCGTAAGCCCTGCATAGCAGCCCTGGATATTCTGCAGAGCCCGATACACCATCCGTCCGGCCTCTGTGGGAACCACGCCGGTCTTGGTACGGGCAAACAGCTCCGCCTGGAGCTCCCGCTCCAGGTCGGAAATGGCCCGGGAAATGGCAGAGCGGGACACAAACAGCGCCTCCGCCGCCGAAGCGATATTCCCCGTTTCGCAGGTTTTCAAAAAATAGTTTACCTGTATCTGTGTCAAAGCATCCGCCTCCCAATGGTTTTTTTCATTATACCATAAATACCCCAATCTTCAACCCCCTTCCCCAGGGCAAAGAAGACGGACAAATTGGGAGTTTGTAAGGATGCGTCCCGAATTACCTGTCATTGCGAACCAGTCCGCAGACTGGTGTGGCAATCCCCCGGTATAATGGGGAAACGGGGCAAAAAGTGGCCTAAAACCTTGGGGGATTGCCACGCCAGTGTGAGCACTGGCTGGCAATGACAGTATTTTTTCGACGCGCCAAACACCAATTTGCCGCTCCAATGCAGTAATTTTGCTCCGGCGAAAAAAAGTGCTTGACAATCCCTTCCCGTTGTGTTACTGTATTAATGCACTAATACAGTAACACAAGGAGGTGCCTATGAACTGGAAGTTTTCAGGGGACCGGCCAGTATACCAGCAGATCATTTCCCTGATCCGGGGCGCCGTGCTCCGGGGGGAGCTGCCTCCCGGGGGGAAGGTGCCCTCGGTGCGGGATCTGGCCGCCGAGGCCCAGGTCAACCCCAACACCATGCAGCGGGCCCTGACGGAGCTGGAACGGGAGGGGCTTCTGGTCAGCGGCGGAACCACCGGCCGCACCGTCACCCAGGACGGCGCAATTCTGTCCTCCCTCCGGGAGGATACCCTGGGAGAGCTGGCACGGGAATGCGCGGAGAAATTCGCCGTATTCGGCGTCACCCCCACCCAGGCGGCGGAGCTGCTGAAGCAACTTGAGGACAAAGAGGAGGAAACCTAATGGAGTCAACGGTACTCACAGCCCGGGGCCTGACCAAGCGCTACGGCAGCGCGGTGGCTCTGGACGGAATTGACCTGGAGCTGCCCCAGGGAAAAATCATCGGCCTTTTGGGGCCCAACGGCAGCGGCAAAACCACCTTTATCAAGCTGGCGGCGGGGCTGCTGACCCCCACCGCCGGGGAAATCCGCATCTGCGGCGAGAAGATCGGCCCCGCCACCAAGGCGGTGGTGTCCTACCTTCCCGACCGTCCCGCCTTCGGGAAGAATCAGAAAATCAGCCAGCTTCTGGACTTCTATGGGGATTTCTACGCAGACTTTGACCGTCCCCGGGCGGAGGGAATGCTGAACGCTCTGGGCATCTCCCCGGACACCAGGCTGGGAACCCTGTCCAAGGGCAACCAGGAGAAGGTGCAGCTGGTGCTGGTTATGTCCCGCCGGGCAAAGCTGTACCTGCTGGATGAGCCTATCGGCGGTGTGGACCCGGCGGCCCGGGACTACATTCTCAATACCATCATCACCAACTACGACCCCAGCGCCACGGTGCTGATCTCCACCCACCTGATCTCCGACGTGGAGCGGGTGCTGGACGAATTCCTGTTCCTCCACCGGGGCCAGGTAATCCGCAGGGGAAGCGCCGACGAAATCCGGGAGGAAACCGGAAAATCTCTGGATGAACTGTTCCGGGAGGTGTTCAAATGTTTACCAAACTGCTGAAATATGAGTGGCGGGCCACCCGGGGGATGCTGGGGCTCATGTGCCTGATCAGCCTGGGCGCGGCCCTGGCCGGAGGCGGAACCATGCGGTATCTGGTCTGGGTCGGCGACGCGGAGGAGTCCAATCTGCTGATCATCGTCAGCGCCCTGGCGCTGGTTGCCTGCATCCTCACCATCATCATCTGCGGCGTAGCGGGAATGTTTTTGTACATCTGGCGCTTTTACAAGAGCCGCTTCACCGACGAGGGCTTCGTGACCTTCACCCTGCCCGTCACCACCCACCAGATTCTGCTGTCGTCCATGCTGAATAGCGCCATCGGCACGGCAGTGCTGTGTCTGACCATCTGCCTGTGTATTCCAGTCCTGATGCTGGTGGGCATGTCGGGCATACCGGAATTTCTCCCCGAGCTGAAGGAAGCCTGGCCCAGGATTCTTGAGGTGCTTCGCAGTGCCTTCCGGCAGGAGGGAATGAAGTACCTTTGGATCACGCTCCTGAACATTGTCCTGGGCTTTGGGGAAGGACTGGTGATGGTGATGCTCAGCGTCACCATTGGCTCCGTGATCGCCAAGAAGCACAAGATTCTCGCCGCCGTGGGCTGCTACTACGGCATCAGCATGGTGCTCTCCTTCCTCATCGGAATCAGCACGGTATTTGCAGCCCTGTCCGAAAGAACAGATGCGTTTTTCGGCGTGTTCGGAACCACCTCCGTCATCACCCTGATCGCAGCCGTAGGCGGCTACTTCCTGATGTACTACCTGGCGGACAGGAAGCTCAATCTCACCTAACATAACGCGGGAGGAACCCATCGGTTCCTCCCGCATTCTTATCCTGAATACACAGACAAATTGGTGTTTGTCGCTCCGAAAAACGTTGTCATTGCGAACCAGCGCGCACGCTGGTGTGGCAATCCCCCGGTTGAAAGGAACCAGGTAACGATTACCACCAAAAATCGCAGTGATTCCCACTTTTTCGGGCACTTTTCGGTACATTTCCCCACTAACCGGGGGATTGCCACACCAGTCTGCGGACTGGTTCGCAATGACAGGTAATTTGCAACGCACCCTTTCAAACAACAATTTACCGAGCAGCTAAGCAAAGTCGATAACAGCATGGCCCAGAATACCCCGAACTTTACCAGCAGCGAGCTGGAGGAAGCCGCCACCAGCCTTGGTTTTTCCGGATCCAAGGTCAAATCTGATTGGCAATACTGCCTGTGGACTGTGGAAGCGGCCATTGAAATCCGGGGCGACTACGCCCAGATTCAGCAGAGCATGGCCCAGGCTGAAAGCATCCTCCAGGAATTGACGGAAGAATATGACGACTATACCTACTACCCCAAGCTCAAGGAGCTTTACGCCGCGGTGAATTCCTACGTCACCTTCTACACCAGCCCCCCCGGCAGCTTCAACCAGCTTGCCGACACCATCAACAACTACGAGAACAACATCCGCACCCTCCAGTCCGACGTAGGCTTCCTGTTCTCCAAATAAACCGCCGCACAGCCAATGCTTTCCGGCAACCGGCCATCCAAAAGCGATAGACAATTTGATGTTTGTCGAATAAACGCTGTCATTACGAACCACCGCGCATAATATGCTGTCATTGCGAGCCAGTGCGCACACTGGCGTGGCAATCCCCCGGTAAAATGGGGAAACAGGACGAAGACGGCCCTAAATCCTTGGGGGATTGCCACACCAGCGTGCGCGCTGGTTCGCAATGACAGAAAACTTGTGGCGCACACCGACAAACACCAATTTATCTTCCTCATCCTTTATCTGTTCAGTGAAACTGCAAAAGGGCGTGCCGCAGAAGCCTCTGCGGCACGCCCCAATTCTTTTTAATTTGTCCCGGAGGGACACCACATCCGCCCCGCTGGGGCGATTTCACCCGCTGCAAGCGGATTTCACCGGGCCAAAGGCCCGATTTCACAAAGGGGCGCTGCAATATCAGCGTCCCTTTTCCTGTTTCCAGCTGAATCTTGGTCCCTCTTCCCCGGTTTCACCGTTGGGCCGGAAGCCCGCTTTTTCCAGCACCCGCTGGGAGGCGCGGTTTCCCGGGTCGGTTTCCGCCTGGATTTCCGCCACCCCGGGCTGCCGGGAGGCCCAAACAAGCATGGCCTTCACCGCCTCGGTCATGAGTCCCCGGCCCTCATAGGCAGGGTTCATGCCGTAGCCGATTTCCACCACGCCTGCCGGGGACAAGCCCTTGAAGCACAGGTCCCCCACGGCCTCGCCGCTGCGGCGCAGACGCATCTGCCAGGCGGTGTACCACAGACGGTCTTCCGGATGCCGGAGTGCCAGCTCCCGCATTTCCGTGTAAGCCTGCTTTGTTTCCGGGTCCAACTCCGCGTCAATCAGCGAGAGCATCTGACCATCCGACAGCGGGACAATTTCCAGCCTTTCCGTAGTAACCATAGCCATCGCCTCCTTGGCATAGCAGACAGATAAATTGGTGTTTGTACGTTTTTGCTGTCATTGCGAGCCAGTGCTCACACTGGCTCGCAATGACAGATAATTGGGGATGCACCCCGCCAAACATCAATTTGACAACCAGCTTACGCAAGCCGATACCCTGATCCTGAGGTTATTTCAGTTCCCACAGCTTCACCTGGCTGGCCTTTTCGTAGAGGCGCAGGTAGCTGTCGTACCGGGTGGGCTGAATATCTCCCCGCTCCAACGCCGCCCGGACGGCACACCCCGGCTCGGAGCGGTGGGAGCAGTCCCGGAACTGGCAGCCGCCCAAATACGGCCCAAAGTCGGGAAACGCATACTGCAGATTCTCCTTGAGAATCACATCCATCTGATCCGTATCGAAGGAGGAAAACCCCGGGGTATCCGCCACGAAGGTATCCTCCCCCAAATCATAAAGCTCCACATGCCGGGTGGTGTGCCGTCCCCGGCCTAATTTTTCGGAGACCTCCCCCACGGGGAGCCCCAGCTCCGGGCAGAGGCGGTTGAGAATGCTGCTCTTGCCCACACCGGAGTTGCCGGTGAAGGCCGTGAGCTTCCCCCGAATCAGCTGCCGCAGCTGCTGCACCCCCTCGCCGGTTTCGGCGCTGGTGCAAATCACCGGGAAGCCCGCCGCCTCATAAATCCGCACCAGATCCACTCCGGGGTCTAAGTCGCACTTGTTGACGCACAGATACACGCTCACCCCCTGGTCTCCCGCGATGGCCGCCACCCGGTCGATTAAGAAGGGCTCCGTAATGGGATTTACATTGGCCGCGAACACCACCAGCGCATCCACATTGGCCACCGCCGGACGGACGAAGCTGTTGCGCCTGGGGAGAATCTTCTCCACCATGCCCTTGCCCCGCTCCAGGGTGATTTCCGCCAGATCGCCGGTCAGAGGGGTAACCCCTTCCCGGCGCAATATTCCCCGGGCCCGGCAGGTGATGAGCCCCGACGGGGCAGCCACATCATAAAACCCGCTTAAAGAGCGCACAATGCGTCCCGTTTCTCTTCGTTCCATTTATTCGAACTCCACCGTCTTGGAGGCATAGAGCACGTCGTCGATATACAGATCGTACTTCTGCTCTCCGATGCCCTTCAGCTCCAGGGTGATGCTGTTGGTCCCCGGCTCGATCCGGCTGGGCTCCATCACCAGGATTCCCTCGCGATAGATGGTCAGATCGTAGGGCTCCTCCCGCACCGGCAGGTCGAAGGTGACGAACCTGCTCACCGGCTCCTGCTGGGTTTCCTCCTCGGTGGGCGGCTCGGTCGCCTTGGGCAGCGCCGTATACTCCAGCAGAATCTCGGTGGTGATGTCGATTTCCTCGTCCTTCTTCACGGACTGGTACACCACGGCGCCGGGGGTTTTTCCGTCGCTGACCTCCCGGGTGCGGATATTCTTAAAGCCCACCTGGTCCAGCACCCGCAGGGCGATGTCCAGATCCATGCCCAGCACATCGGGCATCTTCTGCAAAATCACCTCCGGGCCGATGCTGACCCAGAGCTTTACGGTCTGCCCGGGGGTCAGCTCCGTCCCGGCGGAGGGCTCGGTGCGGATGACCACCCCCGCGTCATACATGGAGCTGGTTTCGTTGCGCACCAGGGGCAGGAAGCCCTGGTTTTCCAGGAAGGACCGGGCCTCCTCCTGGGTCACACCCACCAGATTCTCCATAACCTTCGCCTGGGGCTCCTCGCCCATGCTCACGGTGAGGACGATTTCCGTACCCTTCACCACCCGGCTGCCGCCCACCGGCTCCTGGCGCATAATCTGGCCCTTTTGGTACTGGTCGCTGTATTCCTGGGGCTGGAACCGGAAGGTAAAGTCCTCATACGTCACGCTCAGATCGTCGCTGAAGAAGCTTCCCACCAGGTTGGGAACCTCCACCAGCTCCTTCTCCTGATTTAAGAGGGCTCCGTTGAACAGCGCCGCCAGGAACACGCAGATGGAGATCACCGCCACGGCGCTGCAAACCACAATTGCCGCGGTGGCTACCCGGCTGCGCTCGTCGGCGCGGCTGCGGGGCTGTTTGCGGCGCTGGGGCTCCTGGGCTCTTCCCTTGCCGGAGGCTTCGGAGCGCTTCCTGGGCTGGGGAGGGCTGCTCCTGCCGGGCTCCTGGGCCGGGCGGACTCCGGTTTTCTGCATCACCACCCGCTCGGCGGTGGAAATGGGCGCCGGAGGGATGGGAATGGTGGGCCGGGCCGGCTGCTCCTGGGGGGCGTAGTCAAAGACGATGGAAGGATTCTTCCGGAATTCCTCCATATCCCGCAGCATTTCCGTGGCGGAGGCATAGCGGTCCTTCACATCCAGGGCCATACCCTTCTGAATAATCTGCTCCAGGCCCTTGGGAATGTTGGGATTCAGCATCGAGGGAGGCAGGGCCCCGCCGTTGATGTGCTGGATGGCCACAGCCACCGGGGATTCCCCGTCATAGGGGGGCCGTCCCGTGGTCATTTCGTACATCACCACGCTGAGGGAGTACAGGTCCGACCGGTTGTCGGTGTAGCTGCCCTTGGCCTGCTCCGGGGAGATATAGTGCACGGAGCCCAGGGCCTCCTTGGTCAGGGTGTTGCTCTTGGACATAACCCGGGCGATGCCGAAGTCCATGACCTTCACGGAGCCGTTTTTCAGCACCATCACGTTGTGGGGCTTGATATCCCGGTGGACGATGCCCCGGCTGTGGGCATGCTCCAGGCCCGTGGCGATCTGCATGGCAAAGTGCAGGGTTTCCTTCCAGTTGAGAGACCCCTTCTTCTCCATATACTGCTTCAGGGAGATGCCGTCGATCAGCTCCATGACAATGAAGTTGGCATTGTCCGAGGAGGAAACATCGTACACCTGCACAATGTTGGGATGGCTGAGCATGGCGACAGCCTGACCCTCGGCCCGGAACCGGCGGCGGAACTCCTCGTCCCTGGCGAATTCATCCTTGAGGATTTTGATGGCCACCAACCGGTTTAAGCGGTGGCAGCGGGCTTTATATACAACGGCCATCCCGCCGGTGCCGATGACCTCCAAGATCTCGTACCGGCCGTCCAAGAGCCGTCCAATATACTGATCCATGTGTAAAAATGCTCCTTTCACGGCTTTGAGCTGATCCATAGGCGACCTCTAAAACTGCTTTTTGTGGTTTTGGACGAGTAAAAGGGAGTTTTTAGAGGCGCTCAACTAAATCAGGATCAGAACGGTGGTCACATTATCGGGGGCACCCCGGTTTTTGGCGATGTCCAGCAGGCGCTTGCAGCATTGCCGCTTGTTCACCCCGTGAACCGCCTCAAACAGGATCTCCTGATCGTCCATCATATTGCTCAGGCCGTCGGAGCACAGCAGGAGGTAGTCCCCCTTTTCCACGTCGAAATGCCCGATGTCGCACATCACCGTGGGCTCTGTACCGATGGCGCGGGTAATAAAGTTCTTTCCCGGGTAGGATTTGGCCTGTTCGGCGGTCAGCTCCCCCCGGTCCACCATCATCTGCACCAGGGAGTGGTCCCGGGTGAGCTGGCGGATGCCGTCGGCGTTGATGCCGTAGGCCCGGCTGTCGCCCACATGGACCACCGTAGCCCGCCGGCCCTGGACCAGCACCGCAACCAGAGTGGTGCCCATGCCGTCGAACTCCACGAACTGCTGGGCCTGGTCATACACCGTGAAGTTTGCCAGCTTCACCGCGGAGCGAAGCATCTGATCGATGCGCTCCTGGCTCATGCCGGAAGTGTAGCTGCGGCAAATCTCCTGGCTGAATACATCCACCGCCAGCATGCTGGCAATGTTTCCGGATTTGGCGCCGCCCATGCCGTCGCAGACCACAGCCAGCACCGTATTGCGGTCCAGCTTATCCACATGATAGGCGTCCTGATTCTGTTTGCGGACACATCCCGCGTCCGTCAGTCCCCATATCTGCATGGGCAATCCTCCTTCCGGCATTTTTTGAATTGACAGTTGTCAATTCCTGCAAGGATTCAAATTATCTAAGCAGAGCGATAAATTATTGTTTGTCGGAGTGCGCCACAAGTTTTCTGTCATTGCGAACCAGTCCGCAAACTGGTGTGCGCACTGGTTCGCAATGACAGGAAACTCGAAGGCGGACCGCTAAACAACA